>NZ_AICU01000008.1:0-710 GCF_000257865.1 Streptococcus mitis SK575
GATTGGAATTATAATGCTGATTAATTCATTTTCCAACATTTTATAATTCACTTCTCCCCTCTAGCAAAAACATAACCTCATGAAGCCACCTTATTGTTCCATATGTATCGTATTCAGGTGACTCCTTTAGTCTCTCAACTT
This sequence comes from Streptococcus mitis SK575, assembly GCF_000257865.1. Taxonomy (GTDB): domain Bacteria; phylum Bacillota; class Bacilli; order Lactobacillales; family Streptococcaceae; genus Streptococcus; species Streptococcus mitis_CQ. The sequence goes on from NZ_AICU01000008.1 coordinate 142, forward strand.
GATATTTAATTACAGATAAACAACTATTCACATATTTTGATATATCTATACCTCTAACTGAAAGAAATGAGATAAAATTCAATCTTTGTTGAATATCACTACGAATTTTTTCTAATCCAAAGTGTCGATTAACATTATCAACACGATAAACATAGCTATCCCTATTAACGTATACAATTTTGTTAGAAATAAGATATAATTTTAGCCAAAACTCCATATCTTCCCCAAGAGTTGTTTTTTCATTAAAAGCAATCTTATCTAACAGACATTTGCGAACTAATTTACCGCATACAAAACGATATGAGTAGTCAAAAGTGTCTAAAGCTATAAATTCATCAATTAATTCTTGATTTGTAAATACTCTTTTTTCATATCCCCTCTGAAAAGAATGAAAATACCAACAATTGTCTGCCATATGAAATCTTTTATAAGTAGACACTGATATATCTACATTCTCATCTATAAGTGCATTGTAAAGGACTTCTAAATAGTCAGAATCCACCCAATCATCTGAATCAATAAAAGTAATGTACGCCCCCACCGAACATTCAATGCCTAGATTTCGCGCT
>NZ_AICU01000009.1:0-21832 GCF_000257865.1 Streptococcus mitis SK575
GGGCACCGGTACTTGCATTGACTTCGTAGCTGGTAGTTTTCTTAACAACATCATCGCCTTCTTTAAGGTATTCAACCTCATCTTTAGCTGGGACTTTGACCACTGTCGGTTTTGATGGGACTACTACTGCCGGTTCTTCATGTGGAATGAGGTTACCATCTGTCGAATTCACAGTATAAGTGGTAGTTACTGTTCTAGTGCCTGGAGTACCAGCTACTGTGATTTTTGCTTCACCTTTAGCTTTTGTCGCGTCTTTCTCGTAACGAATACTTGGTTGTATTGGCGTAACCACAACCTTAGATTTAGCACCATCTTTCTTGAATACTTCATTTTTTTCTGTTGGAGTTAAGGCACCGGTACTTACATTGACCGCGTAAGTTATTGTCTTCTTAACAACATCATCGCCTTCTTTGAGGTATTCAACCTCATCTTTAGCTGGGACCTTGACCACTGTAGGAGTTGAAGGTTTGATAACTGGTTTTCCTTCATGTGGAATGAGGTTACCATCTGTAGAATTAACTGTGTAGGTTGTGGTTGCTGTTCTGGTTCCTGGAGTACCAGCTTCTGTGATTTTAGATTCATCTTTGGCTCTTGTAGTGTCTTTCTCGTAACGAATACTTGGTTGTATTGGTGTAACGACAACTGTAGATTTGGCACCATCTTTCTTGAAAACTTCCTCAAGTGTATTTTTAGTAATCTGTCCTGTATCAGGATTTTTCATACTCACAGTTGTTGACTTAATGATGTCATCTCCGCGTTTACTATATACAGCAGTTTCTCCAACTTTTTCTACAGATTTAACTGTTGTAATTTTTTTATCTTGATAACCTGTCCCATCTAAAGAAATTCGTTTTCCAGATATAAACTCTGATCGTCTATTAATCATATCGGCTTCAAAATAAGAACGTGAACTATGACCTCCACTGGTTCGTCCAACATTTATAACAACATCACTATCATTGCTGACACCTTTTCTTATCGTCGAATCATTATCAACAATATAATGAGTCAATTTCCCTGACTTAGCTATTTTTTTGCTATCTAAACCTTTTTGCCAAAATTCACGACCAGAAATAAAGCTTGTCACAACTTTTGGAGCATTAAATGTTGTTCCTTTTTTTAATACATTATTATAAAAGTTTCTATAAGCCAGCTGTTCTTTAGGAGACATGACTCTGCTGTCAGAATATGCCAACTGATAGGCTTCAACCATTGCCCGTTGTACTAAATATCCCCCTAAAGAATGTCCTGTCAAATAAAGATTGGTAATACTCTTATCTTTAGCTAGTTCACGCATGATATTTTCTGCTTCTATCCCCTGTTGAGGATTTCCTCCAGTCCCCAGAGTTATATCTGCTTTAATATCTTTCGCATCACTTGTTCCACGAAACGCTAATACTTGTGCAGTTCCATTTGGTAAATATAAGAAATCACTCTTAGTTTCATACAAGACAGCATCTAGTCCGCTAGATGTATGATAACTTTTCTTCCTTTCCCAATAAGGTCCCAATTCCTTATTCATCATCATATATTCGTAACGCGGCTTCCTATCACCATTCTTTTTATATAACTCTGATTCTGTTAAGGGTTTCTTATGATTCAGCACTCTATCAATATAATTATCATCACGGTAGGACAATTCCATGAACATAATCATATCGCGCTCACTGACATTCCATTTTAATTTTTCATCTGGCTTTTCTTTACTGTCAATAATACCATCACCATCAGTATCTTCTAATAAGGGATGACTATTATAGCCTACATATTTTTTCCCGCCTTTTTCATAAATATAAAGTTCTTCTTTATCCTTCAAGTAATCATCATCTGTATAAGCTTCTGGACTTAACTGAGGGCCGTTTAATAATAAACTGTCAAGCTTATTACCTTCTGAACCGATTACTCCTGCTTTTATTTGCTTAGCATACTCATCAGTTAATTCATACTTTTTAACCTCGGAAGGATTTGATGCTGCTCTCACCGCTGGAGTGCTTGATCTGTCTTCACCCGCCACGAAATCCCTTGTGGTCAAGCTATTATTGCCCATCTCCCCAGATGTCTCAAGTTCTGTAGTCCTTGTAGATATTTTTGGAGTATCCTTTGAAGACGGACTGGAAATATCTCCTCGATTCTCTGACGAACTTTGAGCCTCTTGTTTTTTCTCCACAGTAGGGGTCGAATTCTCCCTTTCAGAGTTAGCCCCTACCTCTGTTGCCAAATTATTTTCCGTAGAAGCCAATACTCCTTGAGTCGGAGCAAACAAGGAAACTCCTATTAATACAGAAGCCACTCCAACAGAAAACTTTCGAATCGAAAAACGTTGACGTTTATTAAAAATATCTTTCATTTTACCAACTTTCTTTCTAACTATTTTTTACAAAATAGAGGCTTCTAATATTTTCCCTTGACAGAATACTAGATCGTTTCTTGACTAAAATGTTAGAGCTTTTCCTCTACTTGGTCATAAGCTACTACATTGATTTCTAATCATAGAAAAAATAGATCGCTTAATATTACTAAAATCAGTGAAATATAAAAAAATGTAAATATTTCACCTCTAACACTGCCATTATACCATAAAAAATCATAACACTCATGTGTTTTAAAAAAGGGTTTGTAAAAAAGTCTTCAAAATCATAAAAAACGCATAATATCAGGCAGTTCATTACAGTCCTTGATACTATGCGTTTTATCTTATACCATTTACTAGATTTGCGACTACTATTGAATTTTTATCCAACTCTGTCAAATCTAGATTTTTTCTTCTTTGATATCAATCACAATCTCTTCTGATTGGTCAAGAGCTTCAGCCTTTTCTTGCCATTGCTCCTTGAGATTATTGAATTGATTTTTTGATGCTTCTGTCGCTTGACGGGCACATGATTTGGCTTGAGCAAGTACACTGTCCACAGTGATTTCACCTGACTCAACCTGTTCTTTGGTTTTCAGAACAAAATCTGTAGCCTGATCCTTAACTTCTGTCAGTTTTTCACAGACCTGCTCCTTGGCATACTCAGGATCTTCTCTCAAATCATCTAGAAAATCTTGAGCCTGACTGCAAACTTGTTTGCCCTTATCGCTTGTTAAAAACAAGGCAAGAGCTGCACCTGAAACGGTTCCTAAAAGGATTGAGGATAGTTTACCCATAAGGATTCTCCTTTTTTATTTTTTGAAAAATTTACTTGCAAGACGAAGAGCTGACAAACTTGCACCAGTCTTGAGTGTTTTTGAACCAGCTGATGAAGCTTTCTTACTCAAGACACGCGCATGGTCATTTAGGTCTGAAACAGATAGAGATAAATCTGCAACAGCATTAAAGAGTGGATCAATCGTTGCCATCTTAACATTGATATCATCTGCCAAGACATTGACCTTAACCAACAACTCATTGGTGTGATGCAAGGTCACATCCACATCTGAAGTCAAGGTTTTAATCGTCTTCTCTGTTTCATCGATAACACGGCCAAGCTTTTGTACAGTAATGATTAGATAGACTAAAAATACAATCAAAGCAAGGGCTACAAGAATATATGCAACTTCTAACATTTAGTTTTCCTCCTCTGTAATATAGTAAGGCGCCTTCTTTCGATTTTGATATAGAATGATAAAAATACCGAGACCAATAAGGACAACTGAAAGCCATTGAGACACTCGAAGTCCAAAGAACATGAGACTATCTGTTCGCATGCCTTCAATAACCATACGACCGAAACCATACCAAATCAAGTAAAAGGCCGTGATATGACCTCGTCTGAGACTCTTCCATTTTCGTCTGAATATCAAAATCAAGGCAAATCCAAGTAGATTCCATAGGGACTCATAAAGGAAGGTCGGTTGACGGTAGCTCCCATCAATATACATCTGGTCACGGATAAAGGCAGGTAGATAATTCAGATTATCCACCGTTGCACCATAAGCTTCTTGGTTAAAGAAATTGCCCCAGCGACCCAAACTTTGGGCAATCATGACGCTAGGTGCTGCAATATCTAGAAAATCCCAAGTGTTAATGAGTTTGCGATCAGCAAAGATATAGAGCACAAGGGCACCAGTTATCAAACCACCGTAAATGGCCAAACCACCATTCCAAATGGCAAAAATCTCTCCCAAATTCTGACTATAATAATCAAAACGGAAAATGACATAGTAGAGACGAGCTCCTAAAATAGACAAGGGAAAGGCTACTAAGATAAAATCTAAAATATCGTCTGGTATGATCTTCTTTCTAGGCGCTTCTTTCATGGTCAAATAAACCGCAAGAATCAAACCTGTCACAATACATAAGGCATACCAACGAATAGCTAGAGGACCTAGATGAATAGCAATTGGATCAAGCATTAGGCACCTCGTTTTGAGCAATAAGATTTGTCAAGCGTTCTTCGAACAAACGCGTCGCATCAAAGCCCATTTCCTTGGCACGATAATTCATGGCAGCAGCCTCAATCACGACAGAGATATTACGACCTGTTTTAACTGGAATACGAATACGAGGAATGGCTACGCCAGAAATTTCTATTTCCTCTGCATTATTTCCCAGACGATCAAAAGTCTTATGTGTATCATAGTTTTCCAAATAAACAGCAAGTTGAACCTGTGAAGAATCCTTGACCGCACTCGCACCGTAGAGACTCATAACATCGATAATCCCAACCCCACGAATTTCAATCAGGTGTCTCAAGATTTCAGCCGGTTCACCCCAAAGAGTAATCTCATCCTTGGCAAAGATATCGACACGGTCATCAGCTACCAAGCGGTGACCACGTTTGACAAGCTCTAAACCTGTCTCACTCTTACCGATTCCACTATCTCCCTGAATCAAGACACCCATCCCATAGATATCCATCAAGACACCGTGCACACTGGTACGTTCTGCCAAACGAGAATCCAGATAGCTAGATAACTCTCCAGACAAACGACTGGTCGCCGTACGGCTGGTTAAAATGGCAATCTTACATTCTCTAGCTGCCTTTAACATTTCCTCTGGAACAACCAAACCACGGGCAACAATGACCGCAGGTGTCTCAGGTAGAAACATTTTTTTCAAGACTTGGTAACGGTTGTGAGAGGACATTGAAACGAGATAGGACCACTCCTTCATTCCCAAGAGTTGGATTCGCTCAGGCGTATAATAGTCAAAATAGCCTGTCATTTCAAGACCAGGTCGCGTAATGTCCGCAGTATTAATTTCCTTTTCAAGTAATTCTGGTTCGCCATAGACAATGTCTAGTCTAAGCTTTTCAATCACTTCTTTTACTAAAACCGACATCATTTCCTCCTTCAAATGAGTTCTTCTCTCTATTATATCAAATTATAGGAGGATATTTGAGATTTTTGCAGGCTTTGAAGTATTTATTTAAAAGAAAAAGACTAGATTTCTCTAGCCTTTCATTTCTAATTAGAATTTTTTACGTTTACGAGCTGCTTCTGATTTACGTTTACGTTTTACAGAAGGTTTTTCATAGAATTCACGTTTGCGTGTTTCTTGAAGAGTACCAGCTTTAGTAACCGCACGTTTGAAACGACGAAGTGCGTCGTCAAGAGATTCATTCTTACGTACTACTGTTTTAGACATTTTTTTCACTCCCTTCAAGTTCAAGATCTATTCTATTTTACACGTAAAAGGAATAATTGTCAAGAAAAAATGCAAGTAAATTTTGATTATCTTCAATTTTAATCTTGTTGTTAATCTTGTTAAAATTGATTAACATTTATAGATGGAAATGATATAATAGTGACACATATTGATTAGCAAAAATTAGTATTATTTAGAAGTGAATCTATAACATGAAAAGAATCATAAAAATTTGCCCTGTGGTCAGTATTTTAGTTGTAATTTGTTTATTGCTAGGAATTCTTACTACCTTTTTGGGAAGTGTAATGTATGACTTATTTGCATTTCATTCAAAGCCAATTTATTGTTGGCAATACTTTAGTGGTACATTTATGCATGGAAGTAAAGAAGCACCAGTATGGTTTATATGGTTTCATTTAGTTTTAAATACTTTAATGTTACTTCCTTTTGGTGGGCTATTGGAGTATAAAAGGGGATCAAAATATGTATTTTTAGTTTTTATTACTTCTATGGTAATATCTTCAATTGTATTCCATATATTAACACAGAATCAAGAAATTCAGGCATCGGGTATCTCTGCTATTGGCTATGCTTTTGTAACGGGTGGGGTGATGAGTATGTTTAGTATATGGAAAAATTTCAATTTAGGATTAAAACTATTTTATATCCTTTTAATCGTTCTATCTCTAACCATGCTTCTACCAAATATAACAGGCTGGATTTCAACCTTTCTTCACATGTCAGGAATTGCCAGTTATATCATGGTTTCCAGCATCAACAACTATCGACTGTCTTAATAAAAATCGTATAGTATCATAAAAAATAGTCAATACGATTATATCACAGTTTACAGACATTTAATAATTTTCTATTGGATACCTTTTTATATGAAATATCGACAACTGTTACGGGGATTTACAGAAAAATTTCTTTTAGTAGGATAGTGAACATTTGAAGTAAAAAACCACTCACTCCAAAGAGCAAGTGGTTTTTATACTTTTTATTTTTCAAGTAGGCTGAGCGCTTCAGCATCTGCAATGATGGTCACATCAGAGTGGTTTTGGAGGCTACTTGCAGGTAGGTTCTCAGTCACTGGACCAGACACTGTTCCAGCAATGGCTTCTGCTTTCGATTCACCGTAAGCAAAGAGAATAATTGACTTGGCATCCAAGATGTTTTTAATCCCCATTGAAATGGCTTGAGTTGGGACGTCTTCAATCTTGTTAAAGAAGCGAGCATTAGCTTCGATAGTAGACTTGTCAAGTTCGACTAGGTGTGTTTGACTGTCAAATGGAGTACCAGGTTCATTAAATCCGATATGTCCATTGCGACCGATTCCCAAGATTTGGAGGTCAACTGGATGGTCAGCCAAAATTTGGTTGTAGCGTTCAACTTCAGCTTCAGCATGATCCTTAACCCCACGAGGCAAGAAACTTTCTTTAAATGGTTTTTGGTTAAACAAGTTTTCTTGCATGAAGTAACGATAAGACTGTGGATTGTCTCCATCAAGTCCTACATACTCATCAAGGTTGACACTGGTTAGATTTGAAAAATCAAGGTCACTCTCAACGATTTCCTTGTAAAATTCAAGTGGGCTACTTCCTGTCGCAAGTCCTAGGGTTTGAGCGCCGTTGGCCAATTTTTCCTTCAAAATCTCAAAAGCAACTTTTCCACCTTCGATTTGGTTTTCAACTTTAATAACTTTCATCTTTTTATCCTCCGTTTCAATCTATATTTATTATATGGTATAGACCAATTTTTGTCAAGTGAAAACGATTTAATTTTCAAAAAAAGAGCGTCCAAACTTGAAACATGTTATAATGGATAAGATTAGAACTTAGAAAGAATGAACAGATATATGAATACAGCTGATTTTGATTTCCACTTACCCGAGGAATTGATTGCCCAAACGCCCCTTGAAAAACGGGACGCTTCTAAACTCCTCATTGTCAACCGTGAGACTGGAGAAATGCAGGATAAACACTTCCACTCTATTATTGATATGCTGGAACCTGGTGACGCCCTTGTCATGAACGACACCCGCGTTCTCCCTGCCCGCCTCTATGGTCAAAAGGAAGAAACTGGAGGTCATGTGGAACTTCTCCTGCTTAAAAATACTAGTGGAGATGAGTGGGAAGTTCTGGCTAAACCTGCCAAACGCCTCAAGGTCGGTACTCGTGTCAGCTTTGGTGATGGTCGCCTCAGCGCTGTTGTTACGGAAGAATTGACTCACGGGGGCCGCATTGTCCGCTTTGAATACCAAGGAATTTTCCTAGAAGTATTGGAAAGTCTGGGAGAAATGCCGCTACCGCCTTATATTCATGAAAAACTGGATGATCGTGAACGCTATCAAACCGTTTACGCCAAGGAAAGTGGCTCTGCTGCAGCACCTACTGCTGGTCTTCACTTCACCAAAGAACTGCTGGCAGAAATCCAAGCTAAAGGTGTTCATCTGGTCTATCTGACCCTCCATGTCGGACTCGGAACCTTTAGACCTGTTTCTGTGGACAATTTGGACGAACACGAAATGCACTCAGAATTCTATCAGCTTTCTGAGGAAGCGGCTGCCACTCTTCGCTCTGTTAAGGAAAATGGTGGTCGTGTCATCGCTGTCGGAACCACTTCTATCCGCACCTTGGAGACTATTGGTTCCAAGTTTGATGGGCAAATCCAGGCAGATTCTGGCTGGACCAATATCTTTATCAAACCTGGATATGAATGGAAGGTTGTCGATGCCTTCTCAACCAACTTCCACCTGCCAAAATCAACTCTGGTCATGTTGGTCTCTGCCTTTGCAGGCCGTGAATTAGTCTTAGATGCCTACCACCATGCCATCCAAGAACACTACCGCTTCTTCAGTTTTGGCGATGCCATGTTTATCTATTAATTTACATAATCAAAAAACGCATATTATCAGGCATTATAAACCTTGATAATATGCGTTTTGTTATGGATAAAGAATTAATTTATTCTAAAGCTCGAATCTTTCAAACTCTGCACACTGGCATTGATCACCGCACCGACAATCAAAATCTTAGCGATGAGAATAAACCAGAACATCATGACCACCACGACGACGGAACTGAAAAAACGCACGTCCACTAGGTGATTGACATAATTGTTAACATAGACTGAAAAGATATTGAGCAGTAAGGCCAGAGTCAATAAGACAAAGGCACTACCTGGCAATACAAAGCGAATCCGTCGGACCTTGACATTAGGCAGAAAATAATAAAGCATGACCAAGATAGCGAAAATCAAGGCATAGACCAAGGGACCTGTTAGGTCTTGCAGATAATCAAAGAGAAGACTATCCGATTTCCAATAGCTTTTGATAAGGTTGAGAAGCATGCGACCAAAGACACTGAGAAAAAGAGCTAAGGCAAAGAGAATCTGCAAGCCAAAACTGACAAACAAACTCATAAGCTGATGGGAAATCATCCCACGATTTTTAGCTACTCCGTAAGCTTTATTAAAGGCTTTCTGTAGGAAATTCATGGATTTTGAAAAGGTCCAGAGGGCTGACAAAACCGCAAAACTCAATAAACCCGTTGACGGTTGGGTCAGCACTTCTGTAATAATCTTTGCCACCACATCATACATGGTATCGGGCAAAAATTCATTGACAACCTTTAAAAAATTGGAAACTGGAATCTGAAAATAAGGGAGGATATTGACCACCACCAAAAGCAGGGGGAAAATCGAAATCAACCAATAGTAGGCTACTGCGACACTGGTCAACTCACTATCTGATGCTTGATAATAATGCAAAAAAGCTTTTACTAAAGGCTTGTCTGTCAGCTCTTTCCACCACTTCTTCATGTCACACTCCTTCACTTATAATCTTGATTAATTTCTTCTTACCAATTCCATCATATCATAAGGTAAGGTATTGGCAGCTTCCTTCAAGGAATAGTTCTCTAAGTTATTGACATTTTGTCGTAACTTCTTGGCATACTTGGTCGTAATCAATCGTTTTTCTTCATATTCGAATATCAACTTGCGCTCCAGATAATAGCCTCTCAGCATTTCATCGATATTGTTAGGCTTGACACGATTGATAACCCGTTCGACAAAGGCACCACTGGTGATGATAGCTGTTTCACGGAGACGAGAATCCTGCATGAAGCTAATCAAGGAACTCTTATAAACCCCTTTTAGGTTCTCCAAACTTTCGATAATCATCTCTGTATTTTCTAGATAAAGCTCTGCGATTTGGTCATAGTCAAGAGCTCTGAGTTTCTGTGATTCTTCATTTTTCCAACTGCGGAAGGTCTTGCCAAAGGTAAAGACTTCGTGAAGGAGAAAACGTAGAATCCGCAAGGAAACAAGGAAGTAATAGGTCAATCGTGAAGCAAACTTGCGATTGATACTTTGTTCCATGTTTTTCAAATAACGTTGGTAAACTCGATAGGCACGCTCACTCATCTTGTCCTCTTCGTAAGCCTGTTCTAAACCATCACTTTCAATACTGAGGATGAGAAGTTTTAAGGCCTCCCAGTCTTCTTGAGCCCCCTTATTTTCTTGACTCAAGATAAGATTCTCTATTCGTCCATGGTAATTGTCAATGGCTGCATAGAGAGGGAGCTTATTTCTGGTGCCTTCCAACTCTTTTTCCAACTCTAGCGTTACTTCATTCAAAATGCCGATATGCATGAGATAATCCTTGCTTTCTTCCTCTTCATCAGAAAGATGAGGCAAGACCACGAGGCCTGTTAAAAAGCTTACAAGCGTCACACCTGCGACAAGGAAAAGTAAGAGAGGATACTCCTGTTCTAGATTACTTGGTATCAGAAGGATCGTAGCAATCGACACCGTTCCCTTGACACCTGAGAAGGTCAAAAGAAGCATGTCCTTCATATACTTATTTAGCTTTTTCTTGAGACGTCTGGTTCTATAGGCATAGTAGCCATAGATCATGACAAAACGAATAGCAAAGAGGACAAAGGTAAGGGCTATAAGAGATCCCAATAAAAGTAAGGGATTATAGATTGGATTGGTCAAGATAGGCTCTGCTATCATTTCCAACTCCATCCCTAAAATCACAAAGACAGAACCGTTCAGCATAAAGTTCACTGTATGCCAGACCGTCTCGGTCACCGTATCCACTTGGGCTTCGAGGAGCGTAATTTTCTTAAAACGACTTGCCTTTAAAATCCCAGCAACTACAACGGCAATAATCCCTGAAACGTGGACTTCTTCTGCCAGGAAGAAGGTTATCAAGGGCAAACTCAATTCTAATAAAAGTTCGCTGGCAATATCCGTTGCTCGTACACTAAGTAAGAAACTATGGAGGAAACGGTTGGTCATGGCTGTTAAAAAGCCAATTAAAAAACCGCCTAGGATTGAAAAGATGAGCGAACTGCTAGCTTGCCCAAGGGAAAAGGCTCCAGTTGTCCAAGCTGTCAAAGCTAGCTGAAAAGCCACCAAACCAGAGGCATCATTCAAGAGTCCTTCACCCTTAAGGATATTAGACACGCGCTTAGGAAAGCTAAACCGCTCCGAAAGAGAGGCAAAGGCCACCAAATCCGTAGGCCCAAGAGCTGCCCCAACAGCCAAGCAAGCTGCCAAGGGAAGACCCAGCCAAAGAAGATGGGCCAAGCCACCCAAACTCAGGGTTGAGATAAAGATCACTGGAAATATGAGATAAACAATGATTCGCCAGTGTTTTAAAATAGCCGTAATATCCGCTTCTTCCGACTCTCGAAAAAGCAAGGGCCCAATAACCAGTGCCAAAAACAACTCTGTATTGAGGTGAAAGTCGGTATTGGGTAAAAAGAGACCAATCACAATTCCCAAAAGAATTTGCACCAAAGGGAGAGGTAAAAAGGGCAGGAGCTTATTGGTTGTACTCGAGACAATCAAGACTAGTAAAAATAGGATGAGGTAAATCAGTAATTCCACGCACGTCCTCCTTAATCTTTTTTACAACAGGATTCAAATATCTCCTTCTGCTCTTTGATTTTTTGGTCAATCTTGGAACAATCTTTATGCTCAATTTTTCTCTGACACCGTTCCATTTCAAGAGCAACTAATTTTTTCTTGATTTTAAGCATTTTTTTGCTCATATGCGCTTGGTCTAGCACGCCCACCGCTCGTTCGTGGTGGGTTGATTCAACAAAATTCTGGCGCATGGCATCCAGCTTTTCACGTAGGTATTGTTTATCCATGTCTATATCTCTCTAATTTTTCAATCATTACTAAAAATGGTGGGTTGTTTACTTGATTTAAAGTTCGGTAAATGGCAGCTGTGTACTCTTGTTGGTTCAACTGGCTAACAAAATCCAAGACAGCATCCCTCTCGAGATCTCCTCCATTATGACCGTAGTAGATCATGATAGCAATCCGTCCCCCTTTGACAAGCAAATGACACAGCTTTTCTAATGCTTCAATCGTCGTCTGTGGTCGGGTAATGACTGACTTATCAGCTGATGGCAGATAGCCCAGATTAAAAATCCCTGCCTTGGCTTCTGTCACAAACTGGGCCAGTGTCTCATGTCCTTGCAAGATTAACTGGGCATTTGTCAGGCCAGCCTGATGCAAACGCTCTTGGGTCTTTTCCAAGGCTTGCTCCTGAATATCAAAGGCATAGACGTGCTTGGCTAGCTTGGCCAGAAAAAGCGTGTCATGGCCATTTCCCATAGTCGCATCCACTACGATATCGTCTTTTGTCACTACCTCAGCTAAAAAATCATGTGCCATCTCAAGTGGTCTTTTCATTTTCAAACTCCTGTTTTACAGTCTTGCATCCTTGAACACTTCCACGACGTAGCATTTCCATCTCAATGCTGTTGAGGACTTCCCATTTATTGAGGCTCCACATAGGCCCAATCAGCATATCTCTAGGTGCATCTCCTGTGATTCGATGGATGACAATATGTTTGGGAATGATTTCCAGTTGGTCACAGATGACCTTAACATATTCATCCTGACTCATCAACTGCAAGCGTCCTTCGTGGTAATCTCGTTGCATACGAGTATTTGTCATAAGATGGAGCAAATGCAGTTTAATCCCTTGAATATCGTTATCCGTGACACAGCGACGGACATTTTCAATCATCATCTCATGGGTTTCACCAGGCAAGCCATTGATCAGATGAGAAACAATCTCAATCTTAGGATACTTTCTCAAACGCTTAACCGTTTCCACGTACAATTCATAGGAATGAGCACGGTTAATCAGGTCAGAGGTTGCTTCATAAGTGGTCTGCAAGCCCAATTCAACCGTCACATGCATGCGCTCCGACAACTCAGCCAAATACTCGATAGTTTCGTCTGGTAAACAATCTGGCCGTGTTCCGATATTGATTCCTACTACACCTGGCTCATTGATAGCCTGCTCATAGCGCTCTCGGATGACTTCCACCTTTTCATGGGTGTTGGTAAAATTTTGAAAATAAACCAGATACTTCTGCACATCTGGCCACTTACGATGCATGAAGTCAATTTCCTTATAAAATTGCTCACGGATAGGCGCATCCGGTGCCACAATGGCATCTCCAGAACCAGAAACCGTACAAAAAGTACAGCCCCCATGAGCCACCGTTCCATCACGATTGGGACAGTCAAATCCCGCATCAATAGGGACTTTAAAGGTCTTTTCTCCAAAGAGTTTTCGATAATAATCATTCAAGGTATTATAAGATTTCATAACTTCCATTATAACAAAAAACACCCACAATCTCAAAAGCCTGACTTTCCTATAAATTCCTCTGTTTCTCGTTTCCATTAGCGATTTTTTATGATACAATATGGTTATGATTTTAATGAAATTAGCATCTATTTTATTATTGATACTGACCTTAGTCGTCTGCATTATCATAACCAAACTTTTTAGATTAAAAAAACTAGGACGAAACTTTGCGGATTTGGCTTTTCCAGTCTTGGTATTTGAGTACTACCTAATCACAGCTAAAACCTTTACCCATAACTTCCTTCCTAGACTGGGCCTAACCCTCTCACTCCTAGCTATTATTCTCGTTTTTTTCTTCCTTTTAAAAAAACGTAGCTTTTACTATCCTAAATTCATCAAGTTCTTCTGGCGTGCAGGATTCTTATTAACCCTTGTCATGTATATCGAGATGATTGTTGAATTGATGGTTCAGAAATAGAAAACTAAATCGAAAACACCTCAATCAAACTAAAATACAGTGATTGAAGTGTTTTTTCTTTATATCTTTTTTAATAATTCTTATACTCAATGAAAATCAAAAAGCAAACTAGGAAGCTAGTCACAGGTTGCTAAAAGCACTGCTTTTAGGTTGTAGATAGAACTGACGAAGTCAGTAACATATATACGGCAAGGCGAAGCTGACGTAGTTTGAAGAGATTTTCGAAGAGTATTATTTTCCTTCTTTATCAGGAAATAGATAGCCAATACCTACACAAGCTAGCACACCTGCTCCAATCACCAAACCACTTGAAATTGGCAAAAGGTCCAAAATTGCATTCGCAATAATAAAGGCAATAATCAAACACATCAGACTAGCCTTGTAATCCTTTTTCAAAAGATTCTCTAGAGTGAAAAAGAGGAACAAGCCTACCGGAATCAATGACCAGAGGTTAATGTCCAAACTTGGCCAGCCAACAGAACCAAAATACACTACTGTCGCTGCTGCTACTAAAAATACAAGCCCCAATAATTTTTTCATTTCTTTATCTCCAATTTCGTTTTTAGGAACTTGAGTTGTCTAATACTGCCCCCCTCACGTCCTTTACACAAATCATTATAGCAGAGGTCAGTTTCAAGAACAAGTTCTTTTGCCTATCTGGTCTCTATATCGGTCTAAATGGTTCAATAATTAAGAAAAAAAGAAACCCAGTAAAATGAGTTCCTTCACTTTGCCGATTGCAGGGGTTGAACCTGTGACCTTCGCGTTACGAGTGCGGTGCTCTACCAACTGAGCTAAATCGGCGATTACACTTACAGTATAGCACTCTGAGAATAGATGTCAAGGAATTTTCATCTCTACTTGAAAAAGCCTGTCCTGAGACAAGGCTTTGAGTTTCTTCCTATTAGGATCCTGCACTTTCGTAGGAATCCAAGCCCCTGTCCCATAGTTTCAAGGAAATAGCAAAAAAGACAAGGGAAATCAAAATCAAACCTCCGATGTTAAAAATCACATCCTTGTCCTGCAAGAAATAACTAGCAGGATAGTAGGCCGTAAAGGCAAAAGGCACGATAAAGCTAATCAACCAACGAAGAGCTGAATTATAAATTGAAATGGGATACTTGGCAAAATCATTAAACATATAGAAAATGTAAATCATGGCGCCTGACTGCTTGGTCCAAAAAGCAATACTAGCTGTCGCGATTTTCAAGGAAGTATAAATCAAGGTCGCAAAAGGAATACAAACTAGGAAAAGCAGGAATTTTGGAAGCGTCCAAGCAATGCTGGTCACAGTTGTTCCCAATAAAATACCACCGACTAAGAGTTCGCCCAAGGCATCAATCTGAAAGGTCTCTACCAAAATATGAAAGAGAGGATTGATAGGACGAGTCAGATACTTGTCAAAATCTCCCTTTCTCACCAAGCGTTGTCCCAATGCCCAGAGATTATCAAAAAAGAGATGGTCCAAGCCCTTGGGAATCAAGGAAAAGCCATAGATAAAGGCGATTTCTTGAAAAGTCCAGCCTTCTAGCGAGGGGATATGTTGAAAAATGACATTGAGAAACAAGAGATTCAAGCCTTGAGTCAAAAAAACTCCCAAGACACCAACCACAAAATCGACCTTGTACTCCATAATTTGCTTGATGTATTGTCTGATAAAAATCAGATGCATACGCTGATATTTTTTCATACTAACCTCCCTGAATGGTAATGAATGACTGGACTCGTTTCCAAATCAACTGAGACAAGCCCACCATCACTATAAGCCAGAAAAACTGCAAAGCGAGCGCCTGAAGAATCTGACTGACATCGTATTTCCCAACAATAATCATGACTGGAGTGTAAATCAAGGATGAAAAAGGCAGGAAGGACAGAATATCTGAAACAAGCTTTGGAAAGAAAGCCAAGGGAATCAAACTTCCAGACATAAAAGCCACTATAGAAGTCTTAAGTAGGTTGGAACCCCAAAGATTTTTAAACACAAAGGCAGAAAATCCAAAGCAGATATTAAAGAAAAAGTTAATCAGATAAGCTAGCGTTAGACTAAAGAGATAAAGGACAGTTAATCCCAGCACTTCTACAACACCTTGCCCAGACATGATTTTCATCAAGACAATGACACTTAAAAATGGAAGGCCAACGCTGATAAAAATCAACCACTTGGAGCCAAGCTCGGTAAAGAGGTAAGAAGCCGCAAAATGCACTGGTCGCAACAAGCGCATGATGATGGAACCATCCTTGACCTCCTCCCCAATCATAAAGGACGAATCTGACCTAGTCAGAAGATTGGTCACAAAACTCATGATGATGTAGAGGGTGATATCTGCCATACTAAAGCCCTGAATCAAAGACTCCTGTGAGGAATCAAAGACAGCCTTCCAGAGATAAAAGGCCACAAAAGCCCCCATGACATCCCCAATCCGATAGAGAATAAAGTTGACTCGATAGGTGATCAATTCCTGAACACCTGCATTTATAAAGGGATTATAACGTTTCCACAATTTGACCATTTTAGAGCTCCTTTCGATAGAAGCGGCGGATAATATCCTCGATATCCGTATCCACCATCTTCAAATCGCGGATTTCAAAATCAGACAGGGTTTGCTTGATAATGTCAGCTGACTGGTAGCGAGAACTATCGAATTCAATGTTGAGGCTATTCCCCTGTCTATCAATTGTCATATCCGAAAAGCCTTCATAGTGAGAAAGGAGATGACTTTGACCTGGTAGCAGTTCAAAGGAGAGCGTCTTCATCTTTCCAAAGGTCTCCTTGAGTTGGCTCACCGTTCCATCAAAAATTTCCTGCCCCTTGTCTATCATAAAAATCCGATCACAGAGTTGCTCAATGTCGCTCAGGTCGTGAGTGGTCAAGAGAATGGTGGTTTCTTCCTCCTGATTGATCTGAGTAATAGCCCGACGAATGTTATCCTTGACCGAAACGTCCAAACCAATGGTCGGTTCATCTAAAAAGAGAACCTTGGGATTGTGGAGCAAGGAAGCCGCAATATCCGCCCGCATCCGTTGACCCAGTGAAAGAGTCCGCACAGGATCCTTGATAAAGTCCTTCAAATCCAAGACTTCATTCAAAAAATCCATGCGCTTATGAAAGAGCGAGTCTGGCACATCGTAAATCTCTTTTAAGACCGTGTAGGTCTCTTGCAGTGCCAAATCCCACCACAGCTGGGTGCGTTGTCCAAAAACAACCCCAATATCCTTGACATAATCTTGGCGATTATCCTGGGGAATCTTGCCATTAATCCGACAAAAACCAGATGTCGGTTTCAAAATCCCGGTCAGCATTTTAATGGTTGTCGACTTCCCTGCACCATTGGCCCCAATAAAGCCTAAAATTTGCCCCTTGGGCACCTCAAAGGTCAAATCCTTGACCGCTTCAAAGGTCTGTTTTTCAGGATGAATAAAGGAGCGTAATGCCCCCTTCAATCCCGGTTCCTTAACTGTCTTCACAAAATTTTTCTGAAGATGTTCCACTTCTATCATTGCCATATCTATCTCCCTATGGTAAGGAATAGCAACATTGTGTTTTTGACTACAAATATTCTAAATCCTTACTTTCTACACCTTCTCAATATTATTACAAAAAGCTTTATACCAACCTATTATAGTCCAATAAAAACTAGAATGCAAGCGTTTGCCTACAGTTTGTGAAATTGAAAATTTTTCTCTTAAAGTGGTATTTTTATACTCAATGAAAATCAAAGAGCAAACTAGGAAGCTAGATGCAGGTAGCTCAAAGCACAGCTTTGAGGTTGCAGATAAAGCTGACGTGGTTTGAAGAGATTTTCGAAGAGTATTAGTCCAAAATTCTGGCATGATAGTTTCCTTAAAACACCAAAAAACCCACCCAATGGGCAGGCTGGTGGATAAGAAAAAGAATTTTTTTAATCGAAAAAACTCTCGATTTTACTGTTAATCCTTCAGCATTTAATTATTGTCATCAGTCTAAAATGATTTTTAACCCCTCAATTATTCTTTAAAAAATCTTCAATACGAGAAACAACCTCATGATTTTTATAATGATAAAGGTCGTGTGGTACATCCATATATATGACTTTCACATTAGACTGTTCACTAGCAAATTTCTCTGAAAAATGCTGCCATTCTGATTGACCAAAACTAGTGCCTTGACCGTTAGACACCAGTAGTAAGGTGGGAATTTTCGGATTAATGTTTGAGGGAACTTTCTTGGCATTTTCTTTTACCGTTTGGGATTCATGAAGCATGGCTTGTGACATCAACTGCTTATAAGCTAGAAGTTTATATTGTTTTCGTTCACTTTCGATCAGGGTTGGATTTTTTATATAAAAGGACTCAGGGAAGTAGCGTAATAAGCCAATCTTGCTGCTCCAATAGACTATAGTAAGCAAGGCCTGATTGTCCTTTAAATTCTCATAACTAGCTGGCAGTGCCCAATCTAACCCAATCAAGATTTTCACTTCATCAGGATATTTTTCCTGCCAAGCTAAACTCTCAAGACTAGCCATGGAATGAGACAAAATGATAAAAGGACCTTTGACATTTGCTTGTGAAAGAGCTTGACGCGTCTCAGACAAAACCTCCATCACATCTCTTGAATGATTGCTATCATCACTATAACCATATCCTGCTCGCTCCACGATGACTACCTTATACCGTTTCGATAAGGATTCCGATACTTCTTTAAAGTCCAATATAGGAGAAGCAATACCAGCACCTGAGAGAACTACTATAGTCTCAGGACCATTCCCTTCAACGTAAACATTTATTTGATGTCCATCGACGAGAACTTGTTGTCCCATAGGTGTCAGTGAGGCTTGTTCTTTTTCCAAACTGATACGGTGAAAGATGAATGTAGCCGCTAGAAACAAAAGAATGAAACTAAGAAAGGCAAGACTACATTGTTTTAGTTTTTTCATAGCATTATTGTACAAAAAATAGAACCTTTTAGCAACTTAATATTGGTTCATCTACAATATATTCACACCAAAAAACCCACCCTCATGGGCAGGTTTCATCTGTATTATTCAGCTAGATTATGCTTTACCTTCTGAACCGAATACGTCGATACGTTCTTCAACTGATGCTTGGATAGCTTTTACACCGTCAGCCAAGAATTTACGTGGGTCGAAGAGTTTTTTCTTGTCGTATTCTGCTTCGTTTGCTTCGTAGTCACGAGCAAATTTACGAGTTGCGTTAGCGAATGCGATTTGGCATTCAGTGTTAACGTTAACTTTTGCAACACCAAGTTTGATAGCTGCTTGGATTTGCTCATCAGGAATACCTGAACCACCGTGCAATACGATTGGGAATCCTGGAACAGCTTCAGTCAATTTTTGCAAGTGATCAAGGTGAAGACCTTTCCAGTTTTCTGGGTAAGGACCGTGGATGTTACCGATACCAGCTGCCAAGAAGTCGATACCAGTTTCAACCATTGCTTTAGCGTCTTCGATTGGAGCCAATTCACCATCACCGATGATTCCGTCTTCTTCACCACCGATAGTACCAACTTCAGCTTCCACTGATACACCATTTGCATGAGCAAATTCTACAACTTTACGAGCTTTTTCAAGGTTTTCTTCAACTGGAAGGTGTGAACCATCAAACATAACTGAAGTATAACCAACTCGGATACACTCAAGTGCATCTTCGTAGTGACCGTGGTCAAGGTGGATAGCTACTGGTACAGTGATACCCATTGATTCAACAAGGTTAGCGATCAAGTTGCGAGCAACTTTGTAACCACCCATGTATTTAGCAGCACCCATTGAAGTTTGGATCAAAACTGGAGCTTTTTTAGCTTCTGCTGCACGCAAGATAGCTTGAGTCCACTCAAGGTTGTTTGTGTTAAATCCACCAACTGCATAACCGTTGTCACGAGCTGCTTGGACAAATTTTTCTGCTGAAACGATTGCCATTTTATCAGGCCTCCTGTATATTTTTATGGGTCATCCCATTTACATTGTTCATTTTATCACTTTTTGACAAAAAAATCTAGTTTTTCCCGCAGTTTCGATTGAATTTCTTCTAGCTTCATCTATGTAAACCCTTTCTTTTTCTAGTCTTGGACGACTTTTGGAAAAGCTATGAAGAAGGTCAAACGATTCTCCTTCATCTCAAAACGATAAGCTAATTTTTCATGTTCTAATAGACTCTTAACCACAAAGAGCCCCATCCCAGACCCCTTGGCCTTGCGACTAGCATTGTCAGAAAAAGACTGGGCTAGTTTTTCTTGTTCTTCTGAGCTACAGCTATTTTCTATAAAAAGTTCCCCTTCTCTTTCTCCAATGCCAACTAAGCCACCTGGAGCAGAATGCTTGATGGCGTTGCTGATGAGATTAGATAGGATCAATTTCATCACAGATGGATTTAGATAAGCCTGCTGATGGGACAAGCTATTATCAATCTGAAGCTCTCTTTCCTTGGCTAGCAAGGCATAATCCTTGACTAGACTTTGCGTCATCTGGTATAAGTCAATTTGTTCCCTATCATCTCGCAATTCCTGCACAGACGAGAGAGAAAGTATCTGGAGAACGTGGTGATTGAGCTCATCCACAATCCCCAAGGCAACTCCTAGATAGTAGTCTCTATCCTTATAACGACCGACATTTTCTTTCATGTTTTCGATCAGGATTTTCAAACTAGCCAGCGGTGTTTTCAATTCATGAGAAGCCCCTCGTAGGAATTCGACCTTCATCTTTTCCAGCTGGAGAATGGCTTCATTCTTGTCATGCAAGTCCGCAATGACAGTCAAAAGATGCTGGTAGAGGCTATTGATTTGTTCCTTGAGATCACCAATCTCATCTCTAGAATCCACTTGCAATCGCACTTGGGTATCTAGTTCCATCATCCGACGGGTCACTCGCTTGATTTCCAAAATCGGGGCAACAATGGTCCGAGCATAGATATAGGCCACCAAGAGGGAAATCAGAAAGGATGCCAGCAAGGTATAGGGAAGAAACTGGAGACTGATTTGCTCTGCTTCCTTTTGCAAATCCATGGAAACTAGAAACTGGAGAGTCATGGTACCACCGTCTTGCGTTGTCACCTCGCGCTCCTCAATAAAGATAGAAGTGGTTTGACTGCCCGTATCCAGTGGAAGACTGTCCTTGACTTCTAACTTGTCCTCGGTCATCTCACCCTTGATCGCCCCCTTAATCTCACTGGTCTGGGAATACAAGTCTAACACTTGCTCGATGCTCTGCCTATCCTTTCCTTCTAGGGACTGGGCAATGGCTGTCGCTTTCTGACCAATGGTTTCCTGACGGTGGCTCAGATAAGTCGAAGGAAAGAGAAAATAAATAGCTAAATGAAGGCAGATAACCAGAACACTAAAAATCGAGAAGGTATAGATAAATATCTTTGTAAATAAACCTGTTCGTTTCATTTTCGCTCCAATTTATAACCAACATTGCGCACAGTGAGGATGCAGTCCAGGTCTAGCTTTTTCCGCAATTCCTTGATATAGACATCAATGACACGGTCAAAGGGAACCTCATCTGTCACCTTCCATACGGCATCGATTATCTGAGATCGGGTCAAGGCCCGTCCTTCATTTTTCACCAGATAGTCTAAAATTTCCAACTCTTTGGCATTGATGGCTACTTCTTGACCTGCTAGGCTTGCGCTGTAGCTTTCAAAGTCCACCTTGGCATCTTTGTAAGAAAAGACGCGTCCCATATCGTAATAGCGCTTGAAAATCGCGTCCACTCTCACTTTTAAGAGGGAGAGGGAGAAGGGTTTTTCCAGATAGCCATCTGCCAGAGAGGCAAAGGCACTCATCTTGTATTCTTCATCCTGAAAGGCGGTCAACATCAAGACAGGGACCTGACTTGTTTTACGAATCTCAGCTAGGACTTCTAGACCATTGAGCTTGGGCATCTGGATATCCAGTAGAACCAAAGCTACTTCATAGCTGGAAAATTTTTCTAAGGCTTCTTGACCGTCTGCGGCTTCAATGGTTTCATAACCACAATCCGTCAAATAATCACTGACCCCCTCACGGATCATCTCTTCATCTTCTACAATTAAAATTTTCATACTTTAACTGCTCTCTTTTTTTTATTTTTCTTATACTCAATGAAAATCAAAAAGCAAACTAGGAAGCTAGCCACAGATTGCTCAAAGCACTGCTTTGAGGTTGTAGATAGAACTGACA
>NZ_AICU01000010.1:0-44590 GCF_000257865.1 Streptococcus mitis SK575
TGCTAAGAAAGTATTTGCTAATGCAGACGCAAGTCAAGCAGAAGTGGATGCAATGGTTAAACGTATCGAAGACTTCATGGCGAAAGTTGCTTCATCAACTGATCATGCAACTCCAGCTAACGACCAAGCTGCTCAAAAACCAGCTGTAGCTCCAGCTACTACTCAAGCAGCGGCTAATGCTGGTCAAACAGCATCAGCACAAGCAAACGCGCGTAAAGCAGCTAAAGAATTGCCAAATACAGGTACAGCAGATTCTACTGTAGCTATGGTAGCAGCTGCCGCAAGTGCATTACTTGGTCTTGGTCTTGCAGGCCGTCGTCGTAAAGAAGACGAAGAAGCTTAATTGGTAGATTGTTTGATAATTATCAGATGATAAGTCCGATTTTCAAAGCTTAAACAAGTACCTCTCATAAGAAAATCTCCTAGCAGGAAAGTCTGCTAGGAGATTTTTGCATTTCAGGAAGTTGATGAGTGATTTGGCAACCAGCTAAGTGTAAAGGTTAGTTGCTCAGCTTTTAAGAGGTCTTGGTGTTGAATAGTTGATACTAGAGTTGTGTCCAGTCGGCATTCTTTGACAAAGTTAAAATGGTTGTGGTTTTGCTCAGTATGAATATCTAGCCATTTACCTTTTTTAGCAAGGTAGATACGGAGGTGGTTAAAGAGAGGGATTCCGAGATCATAGCTGGGCTTTCCTGGACAGGTCGGATAAAAACCGAGAGCTGACCAGATGTACCAGGCTGAGAGACTGCCATTGTCTTCATCGCCAGGATAGGCTTTCCAGCTTGGGTGAAAGGCTTTCTGACGTAAGGTCTTGATAAGAAGGGCAGTGTAGTCAGGGTAATCGCTGTAGCGGAAGAGATAAGGAATGTGGAAGCTCGGCTGGTTGGAAATGGCGAGTTGCCCAAAAGGAGCAGTAGCCATTTCGCTCATTTCGTGAATCTCGTAACCATAGCCTGTTGTCTCAAAGAGGGGAGCATCTTGACAGGTTTTCAAAAGATAGTTGCTGAAGGCTTCTTTTCCACCCATAAGCTGGATTAAGTCTGGGATGTCGTGGAGAACGCCTAAAGTTGCTTGGATGGCTGAACATTCGGCATAATCACGTCCCCAACTATAAGGAGAGAAGTCAGGGCGGAAGTTGCCTTGATTGTCTCGCGCTCGTATGTAACCTGTCTCAGCATCAAATAGATGGCGGTAATTTTGTGAAGCAGTCTTGTAGGTTTCAGCGATTGCTATTTTCCCTAGTTTTTCGGCACAGCTGGCGATACAAAAGTCACTATAGGCATAGTCTAGAGTATGGCTAACACTTTCGTGGTGGTCTGTGGATAGATAGCCCAGTTCTTGGTATTGGGCTAGTCCATGGCGACCATTGATGCCGAGAGGGTCGGACTTGCTGGCTGTTTCAAGCATGGTTTGGAGGAGTTCTTCTTCCAAGTCGGGAGCCATGTCCTTGCAGGCGCTATCTGCGATAATGCCGTCTAAAAGGGTACCTGGCATCATGCCCCGTTCATCTGGGGCCAGCCATTTTGGAAGGAAACCAGTATCGCGGTAGTTATTGATAAACCCTTCTAAGAAGCGGTGGTAGTGTTCCGGTATGATAAGGGCAAAGAGGGGGAAGGTGGTGCGGAAGGTATCCCAGAAACCATTGTTGCTGAAGAGGACACCGGGCTTGACAGTTCCAGTAGCCAAATCTATGTGGATGGCTTGCCCAGATTTATTAACCTCATAAAAAGTCTGTGGGAAGAGGAAGAGTCTGTAAAGGCAGTGATCAAAGAAGGTTCGGTCAGCTTCTCCTGTCTCTATAACGTCAAAACGATGGAGAAGATTTTCCCAGTCCGCTTGGGCATTTGCTTTACAGCCTTCAAAATCTTCTTGAGGTAGATTAAGCAGTGCTTGAGAAGGAGAGATGAAAGAAGTCGCTAGCTGAATTTCAGCATGACTATCTGACAGGTCGATTCGCCAGTCTCCGTCTTCTTGATTGACAGCAAGGATATCCGTGTTTATTTGCAGAGAAGTGAACAGTATCAGTAGATTTTTGTTGGTTTCAGTTTTACCTTCTTGTCGCAGGGCAAGAGTTCGCTTATCTACTTGCTCTACTGTCAGTTCATCTGCTGCGTGAAGGTAGAGGGAGAGTGCTTTGCCTTGCTTTTGCTCCAAACGAATAGAAGCACCGTAGCAAGTCGGTGTGAGCTGGCTTTCAATCTGATAGCGCAGGGAGAAAATCTTCAGATAATGAGGTTGGAAAGAGGCTTTTTCGATATCATAAGAAGACTGGCGGTGAAAGAGGCTGTCTCCCCCTAGCTGGCCTGTGACAGGTGTCAGAAGGAGCCAAGAGTAGTCTCCAATCCAAGGGCTGGGCTGGTGGGTCAATCGAATCCCCTGAAAAATGGGCAGATGCGGATCGAAAAACCAAGAGCCCTCCTGATCACTGGTCTGGGGTACAAAGTAATTCATCCCAAAAGGCACGCCTGTGTATGGCAGGGTATTTCCCCGAGAAAAGGCATGCTTGCTGGCAGTTCCAAAGCGGGTATCGATGGTTTCAAGTAGTGGTTTCATGGTCTTTCCTTTAGCTGTTTTTCTACATTATATCAGAAAAAGAGGGCCTTTAGAAAAGGAGTTTCAAAGATAACTATTTTGTAGAAAAATGACTATCATTTGTGTATGTATTTTCTGTCTCAAAAGCTATATACTGAAAATGAATCTTGTTTGAAAGAGGATACTGCACGATGATTTATTCAAAAGAAATTGTTAGAGAATGGCTAGATGAAGTTGCAGAGCGGGCTAAGGACCATCCAGAGTGGGTGGATGTTTTCGAGCGTTGCTACACCGACACCTTGGACAATACGGTTGAAATCTTAGAAGACGGTTCAACTTTTGTCTTGACTGGGGATATTCCTGCTATGTGGCTTCGAGATTCGACAGCCCAACTCAGACCCTACCTGCATGTGGCTAAAAGAGATGCCCTCCTGCGTCAGACCATTGCAGGTTTGGTTAAACGTCAGATGACCTTGATTCTAAAGGATCCTTATGCCAATTCCTTTAATATTGAGGAAAACTGGAAGGGGCACCACGAGACCGACCACACCGACCTTAATGGCTGGATTTGGGAACGCAAGTACGAGGTAGACTCGCTTTGCTATCCTTTGCAGCTGGCTTATCTCCTCTGGAAAGAAACTGGCGAGACTAGTCAATTTGATGAAACTTTTGTCACAGCGACTAAGGAAATTCTCCATCTTTGGACAGTGGAACAAGACCACACCAACTCTCCTTATCGTTTTGTTCGTGATACCGATCGTAAGGAAGATACCTTGGTAAATGATGGCTTTGGACCTGATTTTGCAGTGACAGGTATGACTTGGTCAGCTTTTCGTCCGAGTGATGACTGTTGTCAGTATAGCTACTTGATTCCGTCAAATATGTTTGCTGTAGTAGTCTTGGGTTATGTCCAAGAAATCTTTGCAGAATTGAATCTAGCTGATAGCGAGAGAATTATTGCTGACGCCAAGCGCCTCCAGTCTGAAATCCAAGAAGGAATCGAAAACTACGCTTACACCACCAACAGCAAGGGCGAAAAGATTTATGCCTTTGAAGTGGATGGTCTAGGAAATGCCAGCATCATGGATGATCCAAACGTACCAAGTTTGTTGGCTGCACCTTATCTGGGCTACTGCGATATTGACGACGAAGTTTATCAAGCCACTCGCCGTACCATTCTGAGCCCTGAAAATCCCTACTTCTACCAAGGAGAATACGCTAGCGGTCTCGGAAGTTCTCATACCTTCTATCGCTATATCTGGCCAATTGCTCTGTCTATCCAAGGCTTGACAACAAGAGATAAGGCAGAGAAGAAATTCTTGCTGTATCAGCTGGTTGCTTGCGATGGTGGTACAGGTGTTATGCATGAAAGCTTCCACGTAGATGACCCAACTCTCTACTCTCGTGAATGGTTCTCTTGGGCCAACATGATGTTCTGTGAATTGGTCTTGGATTACTTGGATATTCGCTAAGGAGCGCGCTTTAGCGAAACTGATTCTTGGAAAGAATCACAAATTTACATTTAAAACGTTAACAATAAAAATTTAAATTTAGAATGAGGTTTTACTTCATGGAAAATGTTGTCGTACATATTATCTCACATAGTCACTGGGACCGTGAGTGGTACTTGCCTTTTGAAAGCCACCGTATGCAGTTGGTGGAATTATTTGACAATCTCTTTGATCTCTTTGAAAATGACCCTGAGTTCAAGAGCTTCCACTTGGATGGTCAAACCATTGTCCTTGATGACTACTTGGAGATTCGCCCTGAAAATCGCGACAAAGTCCAACGATACATCGACGAAGGCAAACTTAAAATTGGTCCCTTTTACATCTTGCAGGATGACTACTTGATCTCCAGTGAAGCTAACGTCCGCAATACCTTGATTGGCCAAGCAGAATGTGCAAAATGGGGCAAATCAACCCAGATTGGTTACTTCCCAGATACCTTTGGAAATATGGGACAAGCGCCTCAAATTCTTCAAAAATCAGGCATTCATGTAGCAGCTTTTGGTCGTGGTGTGAAGCCGATTGGATTTGACAACCAAGTCCTCGAAGATGAGCAGTTTACTTCCCAGTTTTCAGAAATGTACTGGCAGGGTGCGGACGGAAGTCGTGTCCTCGGGATTCTCTTTGCTAACTGGTACAGTAATGGGAATGAAATTCCAGTTGATAAAGATGAGGCCTTGACCTTCTGGAAACAAAAATTATCAGACGTGCGTGACTATGCTTCGACCAACCAATGGTTGATGATGAACGGCTGTGACCATCAGCCTGTCCAGAAAAATTTGAGTGAAGCCATTCGTGTGGCAAATGAACTCTTCCCAGATGTAACCTTTGTTCATAGTTCCTTTGATGAATATGTTCAAGCCGTGGAAAGTGCCCTACCAGAGCAGTTATCAACGGTTACAGGTGAGTTGACCAGTCAGGAAACTGATGGCTGGTACACACTTGCCAACACTTCTTCATCTCGTATTTATCTCAAACAATCCTTCCAAGAAAATAGCAACCTCCTAGAGCAAGTTGTAGAACCCTTGACTATTATTACGGGTGGACATAACCACAAGGACCAGTTGACCTATGCTTGGAAAACTCTTTTGCAGAACGCGCCCCATGATAGTATCTGTGGCTGTAGCGTGGACGAAGTTCACCGCGAGATGGAAACGCGTTTTGCCAAGGTTAATCAAGTTGGAAACTTTGTTAAGACCAATCTTCTTAACGAATGGAAGGGTAAAATCGCTACAGCTAAGGCTCAAAGTGATTATCTCTTTACTGTCATTAACACAGGCTTGCATGATAAGGTCGATACTGTCAGCACAGTGATTGATGTTGCGACTTGTGATTTTAAGGAATTGCACCCAACAGAAGGTTACAAGAAGATGGCTGCTCTTACTTTGCCAAGTTATCGTGTGGAGGACTTGGATGGGCGTCCTGTAGAGGCTAAAATCGAAGACCTTGGAGCTAATTTTGAGTACGATTTACCAAAAGACAAGTTCCGCCAAGCTCGTATTGCTCGTCAAGTGCGCGTGACCATCCCAGTTCACCTAGCGCCGCTTTCTTGGACAACTTTCCAATTGATGGAAGGAGAGCAAGAACACCGTGAAGGCATTTACCAAAATGGAGTGATCGATACGCCATTTGTAACGGTGAGAGTGGATGACAACATCACAGTCTATGATAAGACAACTCACGAAGCCTATGAAGATTTTATCCGCTTCGAAGACCGTGGTGACATCGGAAACGAGTATATCTATTTCCAACCAAAAGGAACAGAGCCAATCTATGCAGAGCTTAAGGGCTACGATGTCTTGGAAAACACAGCTCGCTACGCTAAGATTTTGCTCAAACATGAATTGATCGTGCCTGTCAGTGCAGATGAAAAGCTAGAAGAAGAGCAAAAAGGCATCATCGAGTTTATGAAGCGTGAAGCTGGACGTTCAGAAGAATTGACAAGCATTCCTCTTGAAACTGAGATGACTATCTTCGTTGATAATCCACAAATCCGTTGCAAGACTCGCTTTACCAACACTGCCAAAGACCACCGTATCCGTCTTTTGGTCAAGACTCACAACACGCGTCCAAGCAATGATTCTGAAAGCATCTATGAGGTGGTGACACGACCAAACAAACCAGCTGCTTCATGGGAAAATCCTGAAAATCCTCAACACCAACAAGCCTTTGTCAGTCTGTATGACGATGAAAAAGGGGTGACTGTATCCAATAAGGGATTGAATGAATACGAAATCCTTGGAGACGACACCATTGCCGTGACTATTTTGCGTGCATCAGGTGAGCTAGGTGACTGGGGTTACTTCCCAACACCAGAAGCACAATGCTTGCGTGAGTTTGAAGTCGAGTTTGCGCTTGAATGCCACCAAGCCCAAGAACGCTTCTCAGCTTTCCGTCGTGCTAAAGCCTTGCAGACACCGTTTACCAGCCTTCAGCTTGCTAGACAGGAAGGAAGCGTGGCTGCGACTGGTAGCCTCTTGAGCCATTCTGTTCTCAGCATACCGCAAATCTGTCCAACAGCCTTTAAGGTAGCTGAAAATGAAGAAGGCTATGTTCTTCGCTACTACAATATGTGTAGTGAAAATGTACGTGTACCGGAAAGTCAACATCTCTTCCTTGACCTACTTGAACGACCATACCCAGTTCATAGAGGCCTCATTTCACCACAAGAGATTCGTACAGAATTCATCAAAAAAGAAGAAATTTAATTTCAACAAGTAAACATAAAAAGAAAGGAGGGGCGAAAAGGTAAGAACTAACTACTGATTCGCCCCTTTTTATGGTAAAAACAATGACCATTGCAACAATTGATATCGGAGGGACTGGGATTAAGTTTGCCAGTCTGACTCCTGATGGGAAAATACTGAATAAGACAAGCATTCCAACGCCTGAAAGTTTGGAGGATTTACTAGCTTGGTTAGACCAGCGCTTGTCAGAACAGGATTACAGTGGGATTGCTATGAGCGTTCCAGGTGCAGTCAATCAAGAAACTGGTGTGATTGATGGCTTCAGTGCGGTGCCCTACATCCACGGCTTTTCTTGGTATGAGGCGCTTAGTTCTTATCAGATTCCTGTCCATCTGGAAAATGATGCCAACTGCGTTGGACTCAGTGAATTACTGGCTCATCCAGAATTTGAAAATGCAGCCTGTGTCGTGATTGGGACAGGGATTGGCGGAGCCATGATTATCAATGGTAGACTTCATCGAGGTCGCCATGGCCTGGGTGGAGAATTTGGCTACATGACCACCCTTGCCCCTGCTGAAAAGCTCAACAACTGGTCGCAACTAGCGTCAACTGGAAATATGGTGCGATACGTGATTGAAAAATCTGGTCAGACTGATTGGGACGGTCGCAAGATTTACCAAGAGGCCGAAGCAGGAAATGCCCTTTGTCAAGAAGCCATTGAGCGCATGAATCGTAATCTGGCGCAAGGCTTGCTCAATATTCAGTATCTCATCGATCCAGATGTCATCAGTCTGGGAGGTTCTATCAGTCAAAATCCAGATTTCATCCAAGGTGTCAAGGAAGCTGTTGAATACTTTGTCGATACCTACGAAGAATACACGGTCGCACCAGTTATCCAAGCCTGCACCTATCATGCAGATTCCAATCTCTACGGTGCCCTTGTCAACTGGCTACAGGAGGAAAATCAATGGTAAGATTTACAGGAATTAGTGACAAACAAGCGCAAGCTATAGAGTTGCTTCAAAAGCACATTTCTTTACCAGATGTGGAAGTATCTGTCGCTCAGTCTGACCAAGCCTCTATCTCTATCAAGGGTGAGGGTGGCCACTATCAACTAACCTATCGCAAACCCCACCAACTTTATCGAGCCTTGTCCCTATTGGCAACATCCCTAGCAGAAGGTGACAAGGTAGAGATTGAGGAGAAGGCGGCTTATGAAGATTTAGCCTACATGGCTGACTGTTCTCGAAATGCGGTGCTGAATGTGGCTGCTGCCAAGCAGATGATTGAGGTCTTGGCTCTCATGGGCTACTCAAGCTTTGAACTTTACATGGAAGACACCTACCAGATTGAAGGGCAGCCTTACTTTGGCTATTTCCGTGGAGCCTACTCAGCTGAGGAATTGCAGGAAATCGAAACCTATGCCCAGCAGTTTGATATGACCTTTGTGCCATGTATCCAGACCTTGGCTCACTTGTCAGCCTTCGTCAAATGGGGTGTCAAAGAAGTCCAGGAGCTCCGTGATGTGGAGGATATTCTTCTCATTGGCGAAGAAAAGGTCTATAACCTGATTGATGGGATGTTTGCTACTCTATCTAAACTACAAACTCGCAAGGTCAATATCGGGATGGACGAAGCCCACTTGGTTGGCTTGGGACGTTACTTGATATTGAATGGTGTTGTGGACCGTAGTCTCCTCATGTGCCAACACTTGGAGCGCGTGCTGGATATTGCTGACAAGTATGGTTTCCACTGCCAGATGTGGAGCGATATGTTCTTCAAGCTCATGTCAGCGGATGGCCAGTACGATCGTGATGTGGAAATTCCAGAAGAAACTCGTGTCTACCTAGACCGTCTCAAAGACCGTGTGACCTTGGTTTACTGGGATTATTACCAGGATAGCGAGGAAAAATACAACCGTAATTTCCGCAACCATCACAAGATTAGCCATGACCTTGCCTTTGCAGGTGGAGCTTGGAAGTGGATTGGCTTTACACCTCACAACCATTTCAGCCGTCTAGTAGCTATTGAGGCTAATAAAGCCTGCCGTGCTAATCAGATTAAAGAAGTCATTGTGACGGGTTGGGGGGACAATGGTGGGGAAACAGCCCAGTTTTCTATCCTACCAAGTCTGCAAATCTGGGCAGAACTCAGCTACCGCAATGACCTAGACCGTTTGTCTGCTCATTTCCAGACCAATACAGGTCTATCGGTTGAAGATTTTATGCAGATTGACCTTGCCAACCTCTTGCCAGATTTGCCGGACAATCTCAGTGGCATCAATCCCAACCGCTATGTCTTTTATCAGGATGTTCTCTGTCCGATCCTTGATCAACACATGACACCTGAACAGGACAAACCGCACTTCGCTCAGTCTGCTGAGACGCTTGCTGACATTAAAGAAAAAGCTGGCAACTATGCTTACCTCTTTGAAACTCAGGCCCAGTTGAATGCCATTTTAAGTAGTAAAGTGGATGTGGGACGACGCATTCGTCAGGCTTACCAAACGGATGATAAAGAAAGTCTGCAAGAAATCGCCAGACAAGAATTACCAGAACTCAGAAGCCAAATTGAAGACTTCCATGCCCTCTTTAGCCACCAATGGCTTAAAGAAAACAAGGTCTTTGGTTTGGATACAGTTGACATCCGTATGGGCGGACTCTTGCAACGCATCAAGCGAGCAGAAAGCCGTATCGAGGCTTATCTGGCTGGCCAGCTTGACCGCATCGATGAGCTGGAAGTAGAAATTCTGCCATTTAATGACTTCTACGCAGACAAGGACTTCGCAGCCACAACAGTCAACCAATGGCATACTATTGCGACAGCTTCGACGATTTATACAACCTAAAACAAGAACACCTTGCTTGGCGCAGGGTGTTTCGCGTGAAACATCCCTTTCTTCAAAAGTACTCCACATAAAATAATTTGTGGAGTTTTTTCTATAATTAGGAGTTTAACCTAATCTGCAAATAGGAGTATACTAATAATGTAATCGTTATCAAAAGTCTAAAAAGGAATTTTTAGATGGATATCAAAATAAAAAGGGAGGAAATTATGAATAAGTTTTCAAAAACCTTGAGAGACAACTGGATCTTTCTCTTGATGGTTTTGCCGGGGGCACTCTGGTTGATTCTATTCTTCTACATTCCAGTATTTGGGAACGTGGTTGCCTTTAAAGACTACCACATGACCAGTAATGGATTTATAGATAGTATCGTGAATAGTAAATGGGTCGGACTCGATAATTTCAGATTCTTGTTTAGTTCAAAAGACGCCTTTATTATCACACGAAATACTGTCCTCTACAATCTCGGCTTTATCTTTATTGGCTTGATTGTATCTGTAGGGATTGCCATCATCCTCAGTGAACTCCGTTCTAAGAGAATGGTTAAGATCTTCCAAACTTCCATGTTGTTCCCTTACTTCTTGTCTTGGGTTATCATCAGTTTCTTTACAGATGCTTTCCTAAACATCGATAAAGGGGTGTTCAACCATTTCCTAGAATCTATCGGAATGAAGGAAATCAATTTCTACGCTAACTTGGGCATCTGGCCATATCTTCTACTTTTCCTAGGTATTTGGAAAGGTTTTGGATATAGCAGTGTCATGTACTATGCGACAATCATGGGAATTGATCCAACCTACTACGAAGCAGCGACAGTGGATGGGGCCAGCAAATGGCAACGAATTCGCAATGTAACCATTCCTCAGTTGACACCGCTGGTAACCGTATTGACTATCCTTGCAGTCGGAAATATCTTCCGTGCAGACTTTGGTCTCTTCTACCAAATCCCCCACAATGCTGGTCAGCTTTATAACGTAACCAATGTCTTGGACGTATATGTATATAATGGCTTGACTCAGACAGCGGATATAGGGATGGCTTCAGCGGCAGGTCTCTATCAATCAGTAGTCGGCTTGATTCTGGTTATCCTATCAAACTTACTTGCAAGACGAGTTGATCCAAACTCAGCCTTGTTCTAGAAAGGAGGAGAATATGGCAGAAAAGAAAATTAAAAAAGAAAAAATTGATAATGTCGGCATTCACTCCTTCAGTAAGAAAGCAGATATCTTCTTTAGTACCATTTCTGGTTTGGTTGCCCTCTCTTGTATCCTACCCTTCGTATTCGTTATCGTTATTTCGGTGACAGATGAAAAGAGTATCCTTCAAAATGGATATAGTTTCTTCCCATCCCAATTTGGATTAGACGGATTTGAGTTTTTGGCACAGTTTAAGGATAAAATCCTCCAAGCCCTCTTCATCTCAGTCTTTGTAACCGTAGTTGGGACATTGACAAATGTCTTTATCACAACAACTTATGCTTACGCCATTTCACGGACAACCTTTAAGTA
This sequence comes from Streptococcus mitis SK575, assembly GCF_000257865.1. Classification (GTDB taxonomy): domain Bacteria; phylum Bacillota; class Bacilli; order Lactobacillales; family Streptococcaceae; genus Streptococcus; species Streptococcus mitis_CQ. The sequence continues at coordinate 11,081 of NZ_AICU01000010.1, forward strand.
TCGCAGATTCTTTACAATCTTCGTTCTACTTAGTATGTTGTTCAACGCTGGTTTGGTACCAGGTTATATCATGGTAACTCGTGTACTTCAGCTTGGTGACACTGTTTGGGCCTTGATTGTTCCAATGCTTCTCTCACCATTCAATATTGTTTTGATGCGTTCCTTCTTCAAGAAGACGATTCCCGAAGCTATTCTCGAATCCGCTCGTATCGATGGTGCTAGTGAGGCTCGGATTTTCTTCCAAATCTGTTTGCCATTGTCACTACCAGGTATCGCAACCATCACGCTCTTGACAGCTCTTGGTTTCTGGAATGACTGGTTCAATGCCCTTCTTTACATCAAGAGTGACAACTTGTATCCATTGCAATATTTGCTCATGCAAATCCAGCAAAATATGGATTACATCGCCAAAGCAGTCGGCCTATCTGGTCAACTGGGAGTTGCTCTTCCAAAAGAAACAGGTCGTATGGCCATGGTTGTGGTGGCAACCCTTCCAATCGCGATTTTGTATCCATTCTTCCAACGCTACTTTGTAAAAGGTTTGACTATCGGTGGTGTGAAAGAATAGTGCTTGTTGAGAAAAATCATTTCTCATTTCCAAACTTCCCTTGCGTGAAGTTAAAATCATTAAATTGTTTATAAGTTTAAAAATAAAAAAAGGAGTTTTTATCATGAAAAACTGGAAAAAATATGCTTTTGCATCTGCTAGCGTAGTCGCTTTGGCTGCAGGTCTTGCTGCTTGTGGGAACCTTTCAGGTAACAACAAAAAAGCTGCTGACTCAGCTTCAGGTGATAAGACTGTTATCAAAATGTACCAAATCGGTGACAAACCAGATAACTTGGATGAATTGTTAGAAAATGCTAACAAAATCATCGGAGAAAAAGTTGGTGCCAAATTGGATATCCAATATCTTGGATGGGGTGACTATGGTAAGAAAATGTCAGTTATCACATCATCTGGTGAAAACTATGATATCGCCTTTGCAGATAACTACATTGTAAATGCTCAAAAAGGTGCCTATGCTGACTTGACAGAATTGTATAAGAAAGAAGGGGCAGAACTTTATAAAGCACTTGACCCAGCTTACATCAAAGGTAACACTGTAAACGGTAAAATTTACTCTGTTCCAGTTGCAGCCAACGTTGCATCATCTCAAAACTTCGCCTTCAACGGAACGCTTCTTGCTAAATACGGTATCGATATTTCAGGTGTTACTTCATACGAAACACTTGAGCCAGTCTTGAAACAAATCAAAGAAAAAGCTCCAGATGTAGTTCCATTTGCAGTTACTAAGAACTTCATCCCTTCTGAGAACTTTGACTACCCAGTAGCAAACGGTCTTCCATTCGTTATCGACCTTGAAGGGGACACTACTAAGATTGTAAACCGTTACGACGTTCCTCGTTTCAAAGAACACTTGAAGACTCTTCACAAATTCTATGAAGCTGGATACATTCCAAAAGACGTAGCAACAAGCGATACTTCATTTGACCTTCAACAAGATACTTGGTTCGTTCGTGAAGAAACAGTAGGACCAGCTGACTACGGTAACAGCTTGCTTTCACGTGTTGCGAACAAAGATATCCAAATCAAATCATTCACTAACTTCATCAAGAAAAACCAAACAACACAAGTTGCTAACTTTGTTATCTCAAACAACTCTAAGAACAAAGAAAAATCAATGGAAGTGTTGAACCTCTTGAACACTAACCCAGAACTCTTGAACGGTCTTGTTTACGGTCCAGAAGGCAAGAACTGGGAAAAAATTGAAGGTAAAGAAAACCGTGTTCGCGTTCTTGATGGCTACAAAGGAAACACTCACATGGGTGGATGGAACACTGGTAACAACTGGATCCTTTACATCAACGAAAACGTTACAGACCAACAAATCGAAGATTCTAAGAAACAATTGGCAGAAGCTAAAGAATCTCCAGCGCTTGGATTCATCTTTAACACTGACAGTGTGAAATCTGAAATCTCAGCAATCTCTAACACAATGCAACAATTCGATACAGCTATCAACACTGGTACTGTAGACCCAGACAAAGCTATTCCAGAATTGATGGAAAAATTGAAATCTGAAGGTGCCTACGAAAAAGTATTGAACGAAATGCAAAAACAATACGATGAATTCTTGAAAAACAAAAAATCATAAGATCAATTGATTTCGTGTATTCATTCCTAATTCCTAAAAACTGAATCACTGTTTTCCTCAGGCTTATCTGGGGGAGGCAGTGATTTTTTGAAACGAGAGCATAGATATCTATGTTGTTTTATCACTATTTAACCATTCAGGAAATTTCGAGAACCCTCTACAATTTCCAGTCAAATAAATTGCATTCGCTTTCTCAAGCAGGTATACTAGTATAGTTAGATAAAAAATTCTGAAAATTTAAGAATAGAAAAGAGAACAAATCTTATGGCAAAAGATATTCGTGTCTTACTTTACTACCTTTACACTCCAATTGAAAATGCAGAGCAATTTGCTGCAGACCACTTGGCTTTCTGTAAATCAATCGGCCTTAAAGGTCGTATCCTAGTCGCTGACGAAGGAATTAACGGAACAGTTTCAGGTGACTACGAAACAACTCAAAAATACATGGACTACGTTCATAGCCTCCCAGGCATGGAAGACCTCTGGTTCAAGATTGACGAAGAAAGTGAACAAGCCTTCAAGAAGATGTTCGTTCGCTACAAGAAAGAAATTGTCCACCTTGGTTTGGAAGACAACGACTTTGACAATGACATCAACCCACTTGAAACAACAGGTGCTTACTTGTCTCCAAAAGAGTTCAAAGAAGCCCTTCTTGACGAAGATACAGTTGTCCTTGACACACGTAACGATTATGAGTACGACCTAGGACATTTCCGTGGGGCTATCCGCCCAGATATCCGCAACTTCCGTGAGTTGCCACAATGGGTTCGTGATAACAAGGAAAAATTCATGGACAAGCGCGTCGTGGTTTACTGTACAGGTGGCGTTCGCTGTGAGAAATTCTCAGGCTGGATGGTCCGTGAAGGCTACAAAGATGTCGGCCAATTGCACGGAGGAATCGCAACCTACGGTAAAGACCCAGAAGTCCAAGGTGAGCTTTGGGATGGGAAAATGTACGTCTTTGACGAGCGTATTGCCGTAGATGTTAACCATGTCAACCCAACTATCGTAGGGAAAGACTGGTTTGATGGAACACCATGTGAACGTTATGTCAACTGTGGAAATCCATTCTGTAACCGTCGCATCTTGACATCAGAAGAAAATGAAGACAAGTACCTTCGTGGATGCTCACACGAGTGCCGTGTTCACCCACGTAACCGCTATGTTTCAGAAAATGAATTGACAGAAGCTGAAGTTGTCGAGCGCCTAGCCGCTATCGGTGAAAGCTTGGATCAAGCAGCTACAGTATAATATCAAACAGTCCTTAGGGGCTGTTTTTCTATGCTTTTTACTCAAAAATCTAAAGTTTGTTTCTGTATCTTTCAGAAAAATAAGGTATGCTATATGTAAACGATTTCAAAGGAGTCCAGTTATGACGAAAACATTTTTTATTCCAAATAAACAGAGCATTTTAGGAGAACAGGAAATTTTGACTGCCAAGTCCATCTTGGCCTTGGTAGATGGTTTGGAGTCGCATAGCTATGATGCAGTCTATCTCCGTCAGCCTCTTAACCGTCTCGAGTATATCGAATGTGCGATAGTGGGGCAATCACAATTTCTTTTTAAGGTCAGTTATGCTGATGGTCAAAAGGCTTACCGTGTCGATCTTCCTGACCTACTTACGAAGACAGACTGGCAGATTATCAAATCATTTTTAGATGCTCTGCTTGCTTACACAGGAACTGAGATTGAAGGACTAGATGGTTTTGATTTTGAAGCTTATTTCCAAGCAAGTATTCAAGCCTATCTGACAGATAATGCAGCTCGTTTTACGATTTGCCAAGGAATTTTTAATCCTGTTTTCTTTAGTCATGAGGACTTGAAAAGCTTTTTAGAGGCAGATGGTTTGGCACAGTTTGAAGCACGTGTACGTACAGTTCAAGAGACAGATGCTTACTTTGCAAGAGTTTCCTTCTATCAGGATGGAGAAGGACAAGTGCACGGTGTTTACCATCTGGCTCAAGGCGTCAAGACCGTTTTACCGAGAGAACCATTTGTTCCTGTAGCCTATATTGAGCAATTGGTGGATAAGGAAGTCAAGTGGGAGATTGACTTGGTTCAAATCACAGGAGACGGCTCTAAACCAGAAGACTATGAAGCCATTGCCCGCTTGAACTATGCAAAATTCCTAGAATCACTACCATCAGCATCTTACCACCAACTAGATGCCAATCAATTAGAAGTGCAACCCATCCTAGGACAAGATTTTAAAACATTAGCACAAGAAAAGTAAAGCAGAAGCAGGTCAATCGACTTGCTTTTTTACATAGAAAAAATCCTGCCATGAAAGACAGGATTGAAGTTTAAAGAAAGGCCAAGATACGAAGATAATCCCCGATTAGTGCCACTTCAGCTACAAAGAAGAGGAGGATGATCACTCCGTTCACAAGGACAGACAAGAATAACTGATAGAAGGAGTCGGTTTCACTTGCTTGACTTGGTCTTGTAATGATATGGAGGCTAGCAAGTAGAATGATTCCAATGCTAATCACACACAAAAGAGCTGAAAATCGTAGACTATCAAAGAAGGAAAAGAAACTAGCAATGGCAGTGAGGAAGATTGGAATTGCCAAGAGTTGACTATATTGTTGGAGAACCTTTTCTAGCGTCCAGTCCTTTTCTTGGTAGATAAATCGTCTCACAACGAAACTGCCCAAGAGGAATGAAAAGAAGAAGAGTGTTGTCGCTACTAGGATAGAGATAATCGAAAAGAGATTTAATGAAGCAAATTGTTCGGGGAAGTGGCTGTTTATAGTTGCTATATGTCCATAGTAAGCATGTTTGATGTGGTAGATACTAAAGAAAAAGGAAGATGCAGAACACAGAATGAGCAAGAGAAAGGCTGTGTAGCTGTGTGTGCTACTTGTTTCAAGCTTGCTTGTAGGAGATTTGAGAGCCTCCACTAGCCAAGACCAAAAATCAAGCGCTTGCTCTTTCCATTTATCCGTAGATTTTAGAGTTTGGTCGGGGATATAGGGACTTTCTAAGGATTGACTGATAAGAAGGGGCTCTTTCGTGGTTGGTTTTTGCTGAGGAAGTGCTTCTTGACTCTCTTCAGCTATAGTGACTTTTTCTGTTTCTTTAGAAAGGTCTTGCTCTTCCTCAGTAGAATCTAATGCTTTCTTTTCTTCTATTTCTGTTCTCGCTTCACCGTTTTCAGGCGTTTCAATTTTCTCTTCTTGCTGGCTTTCCAGTTCGACTTCAGCTTGAGAGACGTCCTCCTCTACTTGAGTATTTTTTTCAATTGGTGTATCGAGATCGGCTATCCTTTCTTCAGCCTTGTCTGCAACATCTTGGGCTTGTTCATCAGGCTTGTTCTTGCTTGTTGTTTTTACAAAATCATTACTTTCAAACCATTCTTGTTTCATGGTAGAACCTCCTTTTTAGTTAGATAAATATGCTTCCATAGTAGCAAATGTAAGCGCTTTTGTCAACGCCTGTTTGGTATGGATACTAGAGTGATATCATCATCAGCTCTCGCAATGAGTTGATCCTTGACATCAGCTTTTTCAGTTTTGTAAGGGTTACTTAATTCTGTGTATTTTGATCCAGGTTTTTCTCTTGTTGCTTGTAAGATAGAACCATAGTTACTTGAGATATCCCAATTAATTCGTTGGCTTTCTTTTTGCGTCAGAGTGATTGAGAGATGGTCTTTAGAAGTTAATTCTACCTTGCCGTGAACTTGGATATTTTCAGCGTGGAAGTGCTTCTCTGTTGACTCTAGCTGACTATCTGTAAGGTCTGTATCAAAGATATTAACGATATTAGGGGTTGTGAGTTTACTGTTTTTGATACGACTTCCTTCAATTCGGAGGATATAGCTGTTTGTATTGAGGGTCGCATTTTCAAGGCTAGCATTTATGATGGTGGTTTGTCCACGATTGGCTGACACGTTGATCCCTTTTAGACTTCTTCCTTTTGGTAATTGGAGAATAACTTCATCAAAACGACTAGAGTAGCTGCTTGCGACATGGAGAATCCCGCCAATTCCAGAAGAGAGAAACGGACTTTCAGACAGTTTCTTATCAGTGAGGCTTAGAGTTTTGTCGTTTTGATTTGTGACAAGATCATGGTTAGCAGAAATAGATGGATGATAAGAAATGTGAATTTGATCATCGAAAGAGTCTGTGATGGTCAGTGCGTGTTGGTGGAGCGTGATATCTAGGTTTTCGACTTCCTTGCCAAAGGTCAGCTCTTCCATACGACTATCATAGACAGGCTCCTTGGACATGGCAAGCAGACTCTTAATCCCGTCAGATTGGATACCTACAAAAAGAAGGATAAAGCCGATAACGGTAGTCACCACACCAAAAATGAGAAATCCTTTTGTCAATTTACGCATGCTGGTCACCTCTCTTTCCTTTTTTGAGAACAAATTGTACCAGGCGAACAATGAGTAGACCGAAGAAGCGGGCTACATAGGAAATACCTAGTAAGACTAGTGAAGAAGCACCGATAGCCAGTAAACCAGCACCAAAAATCAAGATAAAGGCTGATTTGGCTTGGGCGAGGACAGTGAAACTTTCAACTAAAAATAGGAATCCGCCGATGATACCAAGTATGGAAACCGCAAAGAAAGCCAAGATGACAGTAAAGGCTGCCACAAGGATTGCGAACAGGGTCACGAGGATGGCGATTCCCAGAGGAATACCGATGGGTGCTGCAAGGAGAGCTAACAAGGCGACATGCAAAATTTGTCGGTTATTCTTTTGTGCGGGTGCTTCATTGATTTTTTTATCGAGAAGATTGGAGAGAACTTCGTGGGCCGCTTCTTTGGGAGTTCCCAAGCTAGCGATGAGTTCTTCTTCTCCTTCGACTCCAGCATCGTCAAAGAGTTCCCTGAAATAGTCCATGGCTTCAATTTGGTCAGCCTGAGGCAGTTTTTTGAGATAGAGTTCTAGCTGAGTCAGGTATTCAGTTCTTGTCATGGCGGATACTCCCTTCTATGATGCCATTGATGGTGTCTGTATAGAGTGCCCATTCATCTTTTAGGGTCACGAGCTGTTCTATACCACCATTTGTCAAGGAGTAGTATTTGCGCATGCGACCTTGGAACTCTCTAGAATAGGTTGTCAGAAAGCTATTGCCTTCCAATTTTTTTAGGATAGGATAGAGTGTAGATTCTTTGATATTAGCGATCAGCTTAATGGTTTGGCTAATCTCATAACCATAAGAATCATCCTGCTCCAGTACAGCCAAGATGAGAAATTCAATCAAGGCAGAGGATGTTGGAAAGTACATGGGGAACCTCCTTTTCTAATGTATAAGATTTTTATATATAATTTTTCTACACATACATTGTACATCTAAATGAAAGCCCTGTCAAGAGAAATGTGTAAAATTTTTATATATAAAAAACTCCTAGGAAAAACTAGAAGTTTAGAGGATTATACATCAGTTATTCGGCAGAATTCTATATTTTAAAGATAAGCTAGAATAATGATTTATAATCTAGGATATTATCTCTTATGCCGTCTAGCAAAGGGATAAACTCAGTAAAATCGAATTCTTTATAATTTTTCAGAACATGCTTTGAAAGAATTTCTTTTCCATAATAATTTGCTCCACCACCTTTGGAGAATGTCTTCCCTTTTAAAATGGGTGGTAAATTACGTGACAATAATAGGTCTTCAATATCAGAAGAATTCCCATTATTTCTATTGGATAATAACGGCGTTGCCATTATGTACAAATTATTTTTCTTAGTAATCCTATTAAATGATGTGCCTCTAACTTGACCTAGAACATTGCTACTAACTTTTAAATCAACAGCATGGTTACAAAATTTAAAAAGTGGATTACCGGAAGGCTCGTTATCAAATAAAAATATAGTAGGATTTTTGGGTTTTTTTGTTGTTAAATTAGAAAAATACTCTATATAATTAGGATACAGTTCCTTGTAAATATCTTTTCCATCATTTGTTGTAGGAAAACGCTGCTTAAAAAAATTTGAAGGTATTTGATTAGAAAAATAATTATACCAATATTTAAAACCTTCACCTCCTTCTGGTACATTGAAAAGGTACTCTATTGTATTAGTATGGTTTAGAAATTCAATTTTAAATGTAAACTTATTCCCACTTTTTTCAATAAGTTCTGGATATTTTTGATAAAGATTTTTTAAAGCTGCTTTAATATATCGTGGATCAGTTTTTCCTTCTGTTATAATTATAGGTTTGTCATTCCCGAAAAAATATTTATAAAATAGAAATTTTTTATATTCTTTTTCCTTGGAATTAAATAAAGACATATAAACTTCTTTTTCATTTTCTGGGATACTGTAGAGCTCTGTTGGTAAATTATAAGTATTATGTTTTCTATTATAGAATGATTCTTTTCGCAAATCTTTATTATAAAAGATATATTTCCAATAATATTTTGATTCAGATTTTTTTGATGAATTTCTTCCTAATAAATATTTTTGTGAATCTAGATTATTTTGTATCAGGGATTTTTTATAAAGTAGGTAGTTGTTGTATTGATCTATTTGAAAAATAAAAGCAAAGCGTCCCGTTAGTTGATTGATCGTTCCTGGTGTTTTATCTATTTCAAAAGCTCCATCTTTGTATAATTGAAAAGCCATTGCACGAGTGTTTTTTATGTATTCTCTTTTTACATTTATTTTCTTATTGACAACTAACCCAGTAACTTCTTGGCGTTGCATGTTATTACTCAATCGTGTTTTTTTAGGATTGATTTCAAATCCAGATGAGACGATCAGCTCCTCTAATTCAGCTAAAAAGTTTTCTAACTCTTCGCTTGCTCTCAATTTATTAGAGTTTAATTCACGATTTGTCGAAAAAGTCATATCATCGGCATATCTAGAATATGTAAAACGATATTTTTTAGCAATTTTGACAATCCTATAATCTAAAATTCTAGTAATTAAATTTGTGATTATAGGAGAAGACGGAGCTCCTTGCGGTAGCTTACCTTGATAACACGCAATTTGTGCGATTACAGTAGCAATTTCTGGTGAAACAGCAAAATCCCTGTCTTTTATAAAGAAGCCTCTTACTCTTCCAAAATTAAAAGAATCAAAAAAGTTTTTCAAGTCAATATTCAGAATGTATTTCTTGTTTCGATGCATTTGAGAGTTGGTAATAATGCTCTTCCCTTTTTCAAATGCATGAGATAGAACAGGTGTTTTAAACTTTCTATCCATAGATTTAGATTCTATGCTTTCAAGGTAACATTCCCATAAAACATTAGACAGTTTTTTCTGAAGGAACTTCAACTCTTTTTTCGGGGCATGTATAACTCTTTCTCCTCCATTTTTTTTAGGAATAATAATTGGTGGTTTATATAGGTTATCGATTGTTACATTGTATAATAGATGGTTAATGTATCTGGCGTTTTTAAAACCAAGAAGTCTTGCAAAGTCATCCTTGGTTTTTAATTGATTTAATTTAGTCATTATCTTATCCTTAATAAAAAAGCGCATGAAAACTCTTATGCGAACGACAGTATAAAAATCTTCCTTCTGCAGATATAAAACATACTGCAATTTTTTCTGGAAGAAATCTAATTGCCTTAGTTTGGGGATTACTGGAGTGAGCTGAACACTCTGGTAACATTTTTGTTAATACTTGCGAACACACAAGTCAAAAATCTAATCATGCGCAATTTTATTCTATCACAAAACAATCTGTTAATCTAGCATTAAGATATCTGAACTATAAATTTTTATTAACACCTCAAAAAACCAGACAGAGTCTGGCTTTGCATTGTTTATAGCTGGGATGGATTTTAGAAAAATTAAAGGATCTTATCAGCTCTGTCTACTGTAAAGAGGGCCACAGTCATCAGGATATCGACGAGCAAGAGAGCAGCTACAGCTGGTACCCATGAGTGGAACAGGTCAAAACTGTAACCAAAGAGAGTCGGTCCAAAGGCTGCTAGGATATAGCCTCCTGTTTGAGATAGACCAGACAATTGGGCTGTCTTTTCAGGTGCGCTTGTCTTGAGTGAAAAGTTGACCATGAGATAAGGGAAGAGGGCGCTGGTTGCAGTTCCGATGAGAAGATGGATGGCAAGCCAGTAAATGAAACTATTGATCGGGAAGAAGAGCATGGAAATGCCGACCACACCAGCTAGTGAAACCAGAGTGAGCATAAGCTGACGGTTGCGAGTAGATAAACTAGTTGTCAGGCTTGGGATGGTCATTGAAAAAGGAATGCTAATCAGAGAGAAGATAGAGGTCAGCAAGCCAGCTTCGTGACTGGATAGACCTGCGTGGATAGCCATAGTAGGTAGCCAGGTCATAGCAGTGTAAAAGAGCAAGGATTGAAAACCGGCAAAGACAATAACTGCCCAGACCTGTTTATTACGCATGACCTTTGCTTTGCTTTTTTGTTTGGTTTGTGGAGCCAGTCTGTGATTATAGCGGTGATTTGGCAACCAGACCAAAAAAGTTGCTAGACAGAGCAGGGTGAGGAGGATGATAAGTCCTTTCCAAGAACTGGCTTGTGTAATAGGTACAGCTAGATAGGAAGCCAGAGCCGTCGCAACCCCCATAGAAGTTACATATAAGGTGGTCAGAAAACCAATTTTCTTTGGTTGATTGGCTTGGATAAGACTAGGAAGCAGCACATTGATGACTGCGATGCTTGCCCCAACCATCAAGGTTCCTAGATAGAGGAGAGGCAGATTGATTAGTCGAATGAGAGAACCGATGGTCAAGAAGAAAAGGCTGTAGGTGAAGAGATGCTCCAAGCAGATTTTTTGAGCCAGTCGGGTAGAAAAGAGTGAGAAGAGGGTAAACATGAGGAGAGGAAGGCTGGTCAAGACACCAAGCGAACTAACTTCTACTCCCAGCCCTTGCGAAATATCTCCCAAAATAATGGGTAAAACAGTAAAAGGAGTCCGCAAGGAAACACCAATCAGGATAATACCTGGAACAAAAAAGAGTGATTGCTTTTTCATATAATACCTCTTCTAGCTGATTTTAATAACAGCTTATTTTAAGGTTTTTTCCTTATAATGTCAAGTAAGGTTTTGGACTTTCAAGATAAAAATGGGAAAGTCTTGAAAATTATGATAAAATAGTGGAAGGAAATCTATACATTGGAGAAAAACTGTGTCTGAAAAGCAAAAAATCAGCGTATTGATGTCGGTCTATATCAAGGAAAATCCGACATTTTTAAAGGATGCTATTGAGAGCGTTCAAAATCAGACCCTGAAACCGAGCGAGTTGGTTCTGGTTGAGGATGGGCCTTTGACACCTGAGCTCTATCAGGTGTTAGACCAGCTTGAAGCTGAGTCTGATATTCCAGTGAAACGCTATCCTCTTGAGCAGAATCAAGGTTTGGGTCTGGCTCTTCGACAGGGTGTTTTGCAGTGTCAGTATGATATTATTGCCCGTATGGATACGGATGATATAGCTGTTCCAGACCGTTTTGAGAAACAGGTTCAGCTAATGGAGAAGAACAACCTTGACCTATTAGGTGGCCATATTGCAGAGTTTATTGACAATCCTGATGAGATTGTTTCTTACCGTCGTGTTCCAACCCAACATGCAGATATTGTAGCTTATCAAAGGATGAGAAGTGCCTTTAACCACATGACTGTCATGTTCAAAAAGGATATGGTTCTCAAGGCAGGCAACTATGAGGATGGCCTTTATATGGAGGATGACCTCCTCTGGCTCAACATGATTGCTGCAGGAGCCAAGACTGGAAATCTGGATCAAATCTTGTGTAAGGTTCGTGTCGGAGCAGGGATGTTTGAGCGTCGTGGGGGACTGCGTTACCTCAAACTCTATCGTCAGGCTCGCCAGCGCATGCTGAAGAGAGGGCAAATTTCTTACATGGAGTATGCCAAGAGTGTTGCGATTCAGATGGTTGTTGCCCTTTGTCCCGGATTTGTCCGACAGTTTATTTTTATGAAACTGTTACGAAAAAGCAAGTAAAAGATTGTAGCAAATCGTAAACTGGATAAAAAGTGTTATAATAACAATATAACTATCCAGCTCTTTTAAGGAGGAGTAAATTTCTATGAATAAAAAACTCACAGATTATGTGATTGATCTGGTGGAAATTTTAAATAAACAACAAAAGCAGGTTTTCTGGGGAATATTTGATATTTTCAGTATGGTGGTTTCCATCATTGTATCTTATATTTTATTTTATGGGCTGATTAATCCAGCACCTGTTGACTACATCATCTATACGAGTTTGGCCTTCCTGTTCTATCAATTGATGATTGCATTTTGGGGCTTGAACGCTAGTATTAGTCGTTACAGCAAGATCACAGATTTTATGAAAATCTTTTTTGGTGTGACTGCGAGCAGCGTCTTGTCTTATGGAATCTGCTATGCCTTCTTGCCACTCTTTTCAATCCGTTTCATCATTCTCTTTATCTTGTTGAGTACCTTCTTGATTTTATTGCCACGGATTACTTGGCAGTTAATCTACTCTAGACGCAAAAAAGGCAGTGGTGATGGAGAACACCGCCGTACTTTCTTGATTGGTGCTGGTGATGGCGGAGCCCTCTTTATGGATAGTTACCAACATCCAACCAGTGATTTGGAACTTGTTGGTATTTTGGATAAGGATGCGAAGAAAAAGGGACAAAAACTTGGTGGGATTCCTGTTTTGGGTTCATATGATGAATTGCCTGAATTAGCTAAACGCCATCAAATCGAGCGTGTTATCGTTGCGATTCCGTCGCTTGACCCGTCAGAATATGAACGTATCTTGCAGATGTGTAATAAGCTGGGTGTCAAATGTTACAAGATGCCTAAGGTTGAAACTGTTGTTCAGGGACTTCACCAAGCAGGTGGAGGCTTCCAGAAGATTGATATCACAGACCTTTTGGGTCGTCAGGAAATTCGTCTTGACGAATCGCGTCTGGGCGCAGAACTGACAGGTAAGACAATCTTGGTTACAGGTGCTGGAGGTTCAATCGGTTCTGAAATCTGTCGCCAAGTTAGTCGCTTCAATCCTGAACGCATCGTCTTGCTCGGTCATGGGGAAAATTCAATCTACCTTGTTTATCATGAATTGATTCGTAAGTTCCAAGGGATTGATTATGTGCCAGTTATCGCAGATATTCAAGACTATGATCGTCTCTTGCAAGTCTTTGAGCAGTACAAGCCAGCTATTGTTTATCATGCGGCTGCCCACAAGCACGTTCCTATGATGGAGCGCAATCCAAAAGAAGCCTTCAAAAACAATATTCGTGGAACCTACAATGTTGCTAAGGCTGTTGATGAAGCCAAAGTACCTAAGATGGTTATGATTTCGACAGATAAGGCAGTTAATCCACCAAATGTTATGGGAGCAACCAAGCGCGTGGCTGAGTTGATTGTCACTGGCTTTAACCAACGTAGCCAATCAACCTACTGTGCGGTTCGTTTTGGAAATGTTCTTGGTAGCCGTGGTAGTGTCATTCCAGTCTTTGAACGTCAGATTGCTGAAGGTGGGCCTGTAACGGTGACAGACTTCCGCATGACCCGTTACTTTATGACCATTCCAGAAGCTAGCCGTCTGGTTATCCATGCCGGTGCCTATGCCAAGGATGGAGAAGTCTTTATCCTTGATATGGGCAAACCAGTCAAAATTTATGACTTGGCCAAGAAAATGGTGCTTCTAAGTGGACACACCGAAAGTGAAATTCCAATTGTTGAAGTTGGAATCCGTCCAGGCGAAAAACTTTACGAAGAACTCTTGGTATCAACCGAGCTTGTTGATAACCAAGTTATGGATAAGATTTTCGTTGGTAAGGTTAATGTTATGCCTCTAGAAGCCATTGATCAAAAAATTGAAGAGTTCCGCACTCTTAGTGGAGATGAGTTGAAGCAAGCCATTATCGCCTTTGCCAATCAAACAACACACGTTGAATAAAAAAGAAAAGCGCATATTATCAGGTCTTTAAAAGTGGTCTTGATAATATGCGTTTTGTTATGTAGAGACTTACTTCATTTTCTTCTGAAATAGAGTTGTCGCCCAGTCTATGTTATTGAAAATACTCCAAAACTTCTAAGGGTTTGTGGGCGATATAATCAGGTTGATAGTTTAGCAAGTCTGCTTGCTCTCCAAATCCCCAAGTGACGGCTAATTTCTGAATGCCTGTTTCTTGAGCTCCCAGCATATCAAACTTGGTATCTCCAATGATGATGGCTTGTTCAGGTGCTAGTTGATGTGTCTGCAAGGTTTGGCGAATAACGTCTGCCTTATGGGGTGCTTCAGGGCTGGAACCATAAATGCCATCAAAGAAATGATAGATTCCCAAGTTTTTTGTCATGTCTTGAGCGGTTGGAGTATTCTTTGTAGTGGTGATATAAAGAGGGTAATTGCTAGATAACTCCTTAAGCAAGTCTATAATTTGAGGAAAGAGTTGAGCTTCATGGATGCCTTTTGCCTTGTAGTAAGAACGGTATATCTGGACAGCCTCAGAAATTTGGTCTTTGGGAAGGCAAGTCGCAAAACTACTTTCAAGGGGCGGTCCCATAAAACTACGAATCGTTTTGGCATCAGGACTAGGCACCCCCAGTTCCTTAAAAGTATGAGTAAAGGCATTGTGAATCCCGATAGAACTGTCAACGAGGGTTCCATCCAGATCGAAAAAGATAGCTGTGATAGAGGTCATGGTTTCTCCTATTTGATAAGCTTATTCTCCGAAAATTTCTTTTTGTAAGCGACGACCAGTAGGGGTGGCAGCGAGTCCACCTTCAGCTGTTTCACGAAAGGCAGTTGGCATGCTTGCTCCTACTTGATACATGGCATCGATAACTTCATCCACAGGGATTTTAGATTCGATACCTGCCAAGGCCATGTCTGCTGCGATGAAGGCAAAGCTAGCTCCCATGGCATTGCGTTTAACACAGGGAACTTCAACTAAGCCGGCAACAGGGTCACAGATGAGGCCCAGCATATTTTTAATGACAAAGGCAATGGCCTGGCTGGCCTGATAAGGTGTTCCGCCTGCAGCTAGAGTCAAGGCTGCAGCACTCATAGCAGAGGCCGAACCAACCTCGGCCTGACAGCCACCTTCAGCACCTGAGATAGAGGCATTGTTTGCGATGACTAGTCCAAAGGCACCGGCAGCAAAGAGGAAATCCAGCTGTTGTTCGTGGCTGAGGTCTAATTTTTCAATAGCAGCTGTTAGAACTGAGGGCAGACAGCCAGCACTTCCTGCGGTCGGAGTGGCACAAACCAAGCCCATTTTAGCATTGTGTTCATTGACTGCGATGGCATTTCGGGCAGCCGAGAGAATCGTATAATCTGATAGAGTTTTTCCGTTTTTGATGTAGTGATCCAATTTGGCAGCATCTCCACCTGTCAGGCCACTACGAGATTTATTTTCATTGAGGCCAAGTTGGACAGAGGCTTTCATGACTTCCAGATTGCGTTCCATGAGAAGGAAGACTTCTTCACGTTCGCGACCGGTCAATTCAAATTCTGTTGTAATCATGAGTTCTGCGACATTTCCTTGAAAGTCCAGTTCTGCCTGCTCGACCAATTCTTTGATAGAATAAAACATGCTTCCTCCTATTTAAAGAAATTGACATTGTGGAGATGAGGGATTTTTCGAATTTCTTCGATGGCCTCATCACAGTTGCGACTGTCAACTTCGATAATCATAATGGCTTTTTCACCAGCTTTTTCACGAGTAACATTCATCTGGGCGATATTGATATCATAGCGGGAAAGAGCCTCTGTTACGAGGGCAATCATACCTGGAATATCTTGATGAACAATGATGATAGTCGGTGTATTCATATTGAGAGAGACGGCAAAGCCATTGAGTTCGGTTACCTGAATATTTCCTCCACCGATAGAAATACCAGTTACGCTGATGGTCTTGTGAGCATTTTTGACGGTAATTTTAGTGGTGTTTGGATGAGGAGCATTGCTGTCTTTCTGAATGGTCCAGACAATCTTGATGCCACGCTTGTGGGCAATTTCCAGGCTGTTTGGAATTTCAGGATCATCTGTATCCATGCCTAAAATACCTGCAACAAGGGCTAGGTCTGTCCCGTGACCACGATAGGTCTTGGCAAATGAGTTAAATAGTTGGAATTCGACTTCTGTCGGAGTATCATCAAAAATGGAAGAGACAATCTTCCCAATACGAACAGCACCAGCAGTATGGCTACTAGATGGGCCAATCATAACTGGTCCGATGATATCAAAGACAGATTGAAAACGAAGTGATTTCATCAGTTTCCCCTTATAAAAATTCTTATCTCTATTATATCAAAGAATAAAGGTCTTGGCTTTAATTGCGGATGAAAACCTTTCTAATACCTCAAATAGCATAAAAATAGTATCTTTTATGACAAAAAACACATTATTTAGGGAAATAAAAAATAATTTTGTAATATTTCTACATAAAAGTGTCAAGAAACGGTAATATTTAAAAGGTATCATAGAACTATAGAAAGAAGGAGAATTTTCAAATATGAAATCAACAACTAAAAAGATTAAAACAACTCTTGCAGGAGTAGCTGCCTTGTTTGCAGTATTTGCTCCATCATTTGTATCTGCTCAAGAATCATCAACTTACACTGTTAAAGAAGGTGATACGCTTTCAGAAATCGCTGAAACTCACAACACAACAGTTGAGAAATTGGCAGAAAACAACCACATTGACAACATCCATATGATTTATGTTGGTCAAGAGTTGGTTATCGACGGTCCAGCAGCGCCAGTAGCACCAGCTTCAACGACTTATGAAGCTCCAGCTGCCCAAGATGAAGCTGTTTCAGCTACAGTGGCAGAAACTACAGAAGTAGCAGAAGAAGCTCCAGTGGCAAGCGCACCTGCAGCAGAAGAAACGGTTGCTTCAACTGTAAGCGGATCTGAAGCAGAAGCCAAAGAATGGATCGCTCAAAAAG
Organism: Streptococcus mitis SK575; assembly: GCF_000257865.1. Lineage (GTDB taxonomy): Bacteria > Bacillota > Bacilli > Lactobacillales > Streptococcaceae > Streptococcus > Streptococcus mitis_CQ. The sequence goes on from NZ_AICU01000010.1 coordinate 28,079, forward strand.
AATCAGGCGGTAGCTACACAGCTACAAACGGACGTTACATCGGACGTTACCAATTGACAGATTCATACTTGAACGGTGACTACTCAGCTGAAAACCAAGAACGTGTAGCAGATGCCTATGTTGCAGGACGTTACGGTTCATGGACAGCCGCTAAAAACTTCTGGCTTAATAATGGCCGGTATTAAGAACTAACGAACAAATAATATGTAAAAGTCGAGGAATCTCCTCGACTTTTTATTTTTCCTTCGCTTGGTAATAGATCTCTACTTCTTTTTTGAGATGAGACAGCATAGAAGTTTCCTCGGTCAGCTCTAGAAGTGAGAAACCTTTTTGGATAAGTCTAGCCTCATCCCTACAAATCCCGATGCGGACATAGCAGATAGCAAGCCTATCGTAGCTTTTCTTGTTCTTAGCGTCCTCTAGTAAAGTATAGCAGATTTGTTGACACATGTTTTTGTCTTGATGGTATAAGTAAATGGTGGACAGATTGAGTAGGATTGCCATTCGCAAGTCATATAAATGTTGGTAGTTTTTATAGACTTCCAAGCGTTGCAAGATTTTTCCAGTGATGAGATGGAGGTGTTCAATAGGAAAGCTGAAAAGGATGGTATTGAGGATTTTTAGGTCATTTTCATACCATGTATCTTGTTTTTCAATTTTTTCCCAAAGTTTTTTGACAATCTGTTTCACTTGGTCTGACAGTTGCTCTGTACCATGTTGACGGATATGAATGACAATTTCCAGCATATCCCTTATTTCTTCTATAGGCAGGTCGTGGTGGGTTTTGAGATAGTCTTGGCATTTTTGAAATAGTTTTTCGAGTTCACTAGTCCCTAGGGTTGAGCTCATATTGAGATAGGTTTGCATGATTTCTGTTCGTTGGCTCGGTTGATAGAGGTGGCAGATATAGTCAAACTCTTCAAAACTCATATTGATTTGCCGGAGAAGAAACTCCATATTTTCATATTTGGGAGTTACTTTACCACTTTCAATTTTTGATAAGCTGGTTCTTGAGAGAACCTCCCCACAGACCTCTTCTTGGGTCAATCCTTTTGACTCACGTATTTCTTTATAGACTTTTCCGAAATCATAACGCATGGGCTTTCTCCTTTTTGTGAAAAAAGTTAACAAATAATAAAATCCTATTAAAAATATTGTATCATAATAACAGGAATAGTAAAAAAGAAAGCTAAAATAATGTGTGAAAAAAGTTAACTAATTTTAAAATAGAATAAAGAAGAGGTATACTGTAGATACAAAATACAGGGAGGAATAAAAAATGGAAGTTATAAATGTAAGTAAGCATTATGGTCATTCAATCATTCTCAAAGATATAAATTTTGCACTTAACAAGGGTGAAATTGTTGGTCTAGTAGGGAGAAATGGAGTTGGTAAGAGTACGTTGATGAAAATTCTTGTTCAGAATAATCAACCGACTTCAGGGAATATTATAAGTAGTGATAATGTTGGGTATTTAATCGAAGAACCAAAATTATTTTTATCTAAAACAGGTTTAGAGAATTTAAAATATCTGGCAAATTTATATGGTGTTGACTACAATCAAGAAAGATTTGGAAGTTTGATCCAAGAGTTAGATTTGACTCAGTCTATTAATAAAAAAGTAAAGACCTATTCTTTGGGTACAAAACAAAAATTAGCTTTGCTTCTAACTCTCGTTACGGAACCGGATATATTGATTTTAGATGAACCGACTAATGGTTTAGATATTGAATCATCACAAATAGTTTTAGCGGTTCTAAAAAATTTAGCTTTACATGAAAATGTGGGAATTTTAATATCGAGTCATAAATTAGAAGATATTGAAGAAATTTGTGAGAGGGTTCTTTTCTTGGAGAACGGGCTTTTGACATTTCAAAAAGTAGGAAAAGATAGTCATAATTACTTGTTTGAGATAGCTTTTTCATCAGCTACAGATAGAGACATTTTCATTACCAAACAAGAATTTGGGGATATTGTTCAGGAAGAGGGACTGAGAATTACTATGTCTGGGAATATTCAAAGTAGTGAGCTTTTTAAATTTTTTAACGAAAACTCTATTAAAGTAGTTGATTTTGAAACTAAAAAAGAGACGCTTAAAGATATTTATCTAAATCGTTCAAAATAAAGGAAGGTTATAATCATGAAATTAAATAAATTGAATTTTCTTAAGGAAAATATAAGAGATTTATATTCATCAGGCGTAATATATCTCGGATTGATTATCTCGTTTATACCGCCGATACTGGTTACATTCTTTATTCTAAAGACTCAAGGGACATCACTTGGTATTAAGCATATTTCAAATTTTTATGCTATGCTCGGTATGTTAATGGCTGTTATACATGCTAACCGAATTATTAGCAGGGATTTTTCCCACAATACGATAAGTTTATTTTATAATCAACAGAAAAATCGGATGATTTACGTCTTGTCTAATTTTATATATGCCATCTCAGTTTCCATTATTTATGCTTTGAATGGCATTGTGCTACTAGTCATCGTAAGTAAATTGGGTGTTCCAGGTGATTTAGGATTAGATTTTATAGCAGCCATTGTAGTCAATACAATTTTGTTAGTCCTATTTTATTTTCTATTATCTTACATTTTTTATTTATACAAATTGAAAAGTGGCTTGGTATTTGGTATTTTAGTAGCTTTACTACTCTTTATCCCTAATATATTAAATACGATTATGATGAATACTAGTAATGATTTGTTTATCAAAGCGATTGAACTTCTTCCTTTTTATTCCTTACCTGTATTTGTTGCTTCAAATACGATGTCTATTAGTCAGTATCTTGTGGTAATCACTACAATCATTTTATTGTACTTGTTCACTCTCAAGAAAAGCAAGGAGTATTCATTTTAGTTTCATTTAGTATTATTTACCGTCTCAAAATCTAGCAAAAAATAAAAAGATGTTGCGCTGGATAGAGAAAATTAGAATGTATAACAGAGGTAAACAGATAATTGTAGGGGAATTAAGCCTTCTATTGATGAGCATGAATTTTCTTATAACATTATCCAACAAACTGACCTATGAAACTTCAAAAATTCAAAAACCACACGGTATTCCTTTCAACTTGATTGTATTCAAGACTGAAACTACTTGAAAATATTTAATATTTTTCTTTAATTATTTGACAGGTTATATATGTTGATTTATAATATAGGTAAAACAGGGATTGTGTAAGCGTTAACAAATACAGTACCCTTAACTTTGTATTCAGCAAAGAATTATGATGCAGCTAGAAAAGAAAGAATTCTAGCTTGATACAATGTCACCAGTTTTATTTAAAGTTGTTATGGAACTATTTTCAAAATAGATAGGCCTCTGTTTTAGGCGGAAAAGTTAATCAGGAGGTTAAGTGATGAACTACAATGTAAAATATCTCTTATCAGGAATATTTATTATAGTCTTTATAGGTTTTCTAGTCTGGATGCGTTATTTTAATCAGAGGAAGGAAGAAGAGCATTCGGATATGTCTTTTGAAGCGAGGTTAGATAGTGAGGTCAAGGCCTTATATAAACAACTAGGATTGGGTGAGGAGCCTCATTATTTCTTAGCCTATCGCTACCTACATCCCTGGTTTAATTTGGCGATTTTACCACCAACAGTTGAAATTTTCTTAACTAAAATAGCGCTGGTGATGGTGACTCCAGATGAACTACTGATAAGAAATCTTGGGAATGGGATGACTTTCACAAGTGAGCACCATCGTGATTTGCGACAAGGACTTATCCGCATTCCAAAATCAGAGATGAAAGAATTTGAGATTCGCAACTGGAAAAGAGTTTTTATATTTGGTGATTTTTTGACAATTAAAACAAGCCAACATAGCTATTATTTGCAGGTTAGAGATGATGGACTTCAAAAAGGAAGTCTTTCTACCAAACATTTCTCCGACTTGAAACGACAAGATTTTCTCGGATTATTGACAGATAAAAGAACATTCTGATAGATAATTGCTCAAAAAACTAACTTCTAAACGTTCAAACATTCAAAAACCACACAGTGTTTTCAGCCTTGAACACAATTAAGTTGAGAGAATCACTGTGTGGCTTTATTGGAAAGTTAGTTTTTTCTTCACGGGAGGTATCTCTATGAAAAAAATCAGTCATCTTTGTATGCTCCTGCTCTTGCTGTGTACCACTTTTTTTGTTTTTAATGTAAACTATACACGAGAAGTGGTTCGGATTCAAGAAATGGGAAAGACTGTAGATTCTTTGGATTTGTATTTGAAAGATATTAACGAACCTGCAGCGTCTGTTCTTCGATTTTTTGAGGATGTATCAAAGGAGTATAAAGTCTCCATCATCAAAACAGACAGTGGTGATGAGGTGGTCAAGTCTGGTGTTTTTGATAAAGATACCTTCCCCTACCAAGAGTTTGGGATTTCTTCTCTTGATTTTACCACAGATGGTGAAGGAGTCTATAGTAATAAAGAAATTTCCAATAAACTTGGTACGATTCCGACCTTTCTAAAAGCCAAACCTATTCAGCTTATGACTTTTCAAACCTATATCAAGGATACATCTCGTAGTTTAAATGGTCGCTATACGATAACTTCTACACAAGAGATGGACAAGGATAGGATTGTACAGAAATGGAGCGATTTTTTCAAGATAGACCAGGCTACCTTGCTAGAGCCGACCTACAAAAGTGCAGTGGAAGTCATAAATCGAGATTTGCTTTTATCTGCCATTGTTTTTGTCTTGGCTATTTTGCTTCTTGTGTTAGTGACAGTGTATCAACCGATGATGGAGATGAAACGAGTGGGAGTTCAAAAGTTACTTGGTTTTCAAAGCAGGGCGATTTTAGCTGGTTTTGTAAAGACTAATTTTTATCTTCTCTTGGGTGGAAGTCTTATTATTGACTTGGGACTATTTTTAGTGCTGGACTCCAGACCAAAACTTCTGTTCCCAAGTTTACTCTTATCCCAATTTCTACTTTTACAGTTGTATTTGTTCATCAGTTGGCTGACCTACCTGATGATTCAGAAAATGACAGTCAGTTCCATGTTGAAAGGTTTTTCATCTGTCAAACTTGGTCTTATCTTCAATTATGTGATGAAAATAGGGACAACTATTTTACTGACGGCCTTACTGATTGGGGTGGGCAGAAGTCTAGAACAAGAAAACAAAGAACTTGCTTATCAGCAACAGTGGGTAAGCCAAGGGAATTACCTGACCTTAGAAACCTTCCAACTCAGTGATAGTTTGTGGCAAGAAGAGCTAGCAGGGTCAGGGAAATCTACAGATTATTTCTATCGATTTTATCAGGATTTGGTAGAAAAAACGCAGGCGGGCTATGTGCAGAGTAGCAGTCTTCCTGTAAAAAATTTTGTCCAATCAGAACAGATTCAGCAATATCAGTTAACAGATACGGTGGATGTTTACTATGCCAATCGCAATTTTCTAAAGAGCAAGGGATTCAAGCTACCAGATACCGGTATTAAAAAAGTTATTTTGATGCCAGCAAGTACGAAAGGTGAAGAAGATAAAAATCAGCTCTTGGGGAAGTTAATTGCCTTTCATTCGATGAAGTATGAAGAGCAGCAAAAACAAACAATAGAAGATATGGATGTAGAAATTGCCTATTATGAAGGAGATTGGTCATTTTTCCCATATAGTGATAAGCGAAAGGAAAATCTCTCCAATCCAATTATTAGCTTGGTCAATGATTCTGATATGATGTGGGATGAGAAAGCCTCCCTGTCAACAACTGGCTTAAATAATCCGATTAAAATTGAAAATACGGTTCAACATCAAAAAGAGATTACAGAGTTAGTTGAGAAATTGTCAGATGGAAATTATTTAAAATTTTCATCTATTCAAGCCATTCAACAAGAGAAAGTGGATTCTTATAGAGATGCTGTTCGGAATTTTAACCTACTCTTTGCTTTGTTTGGTCTCCTTAGCATGATGATTTCCTACTTTTTACTCGTTACTACTTTCTTGTTGAAGCGCAGGGATATCATTACCAAGAAGTTTATGGGGTGGAAACTGGTCGATCGCTACCGTCCTCTCCTCGTTCTGCTCTTGCTGGGCTATAGTCTGCCTCTTCTAATCTTGATTTTCTTTGCCCATGCGCTCTTGCCACTTCTACTGTTTGCAGGTTTTACATGTTTGGATATACTATTTGTGCTAGCCTTGGCTTCTAAGATGGAGAAAAGAAGTCTAGTAGAGTTATTGAAAGGGGGCATCTTATGATTGAGTTGGAAAATATTACCAAAACCATTGGAGGAAAAGTGATTTTGGATCACTTGTCTCTCAGGATTGATCAGGGGGATTTGGTAGCCATTGTTGGAAAAAGTGGTAGTGGTAAGTCGACCTTGTTAAATTTATTAGGTTTGATAGATGGTGATTATAGCGGACGGTATGAGATTTTTGGTCAGACAAATCTAGCAGTCAATTCTGCCAAGTCGCAAACAATAATCCGTGAACATATCTCTTATCTGTTTCAAAATTTTGCCCTGATTGATGATGAAACGGTCGAGTACAATCTCATGCTGGCGCTGAAATATGTGAAATTGTCCAAGAAAGACAAGCTCAAAAAGGTGGAAGAGATTTTAGAGAGAGTAGGTTTGTCAGCTACGTTGCATCAAAAGGTCTCCGAGTTGTCTGGTGGCGAACAACAACGAATTGCAGTTGCTAGAGCCATCTTAAAACCCAGCCAGCTGATTTTAGCCGATGAACCAACAGGTTCTCTGGATCCTGAAAATAGAGATTTGGTCTTGAAGTTTCTCTTAGAGATGAATCGCGAGGGGAAAACAGTTATTATTGTGACCCACGATGCTTATGTAGCCCAACAATGTCATCGTATCATTGAATTGGGCGAGGGGAAATGAGTTCGTTCGGCTTCTTTTGACTGACTGAATACTCATGTTTTCCAGAGAGAAATAGCATAAATACGCCTAGGAATGACATTTTTATGTAGTATTTCTAGGTTTTTTTGTTTCAAATTGAAAAATTTTTCAATTTAGGCTTGACAAACGATGAGTATAGGAGTATTATTTATACAACTAAAAAGAATAAACATAAAGAAGGCTTTGTTATGAATAAGATGAAGAAGGTGTTGATGACGATGTTTGGTTTAGTGATGCTCCCCCTACTATTTGCTTGTAGTAACAATCAATCGGCTGGAATTGAAGCTATCAAGTCCAAAGGAAAATTGGTTGTAGCCCTCAATCCAGATTTTGCTCCATTTGAATATCAAAAAGTGGTTGATGGGAAAAATCAGATTGTGGGTTCAGATATCGAATTAGCCAAGGCTATCGCAACAGAACTAGGTGTCGAATTGGAACTATCTCCCATGAGTTTTGACAATGTACTGGCTAGTGTTCAATCAGGAAAAGCTGACCTTGCCATATCAGGTGTTTCTAAGACAGATGAACGGAGCAAGGTGTTCGATTTTTCAACTCCCTACTATACTTCAAAAAATAAGCTCATTGTCAAAAAATCTGATTTAGCCACTTATCAGTCTGTCAACGACTTAGCGCAGAAAAAGGTCGGAGCGCAGAAAGGTTCGATTCAAGAAACGATGGCGAAAGATTTGCTACAAAATTCTTCCCTCGTATCTCTGCCTAAAAATGGGAATTTAATCACAGATTTAAAATCAGGACAAGTGGATGCCGTTATTTTTGAAGAACCAGTTGCCAAGGGATTTGTGGAAAATAATCCTGATTTAGCAATCGCAGACCTCAATTTTGAAAAAGAGCAAGATGATTCCTACGCGGTTGCTATGAAAAAAGATAGCAAGGAATTGAAAGAGGCAGTCGATAAAACCATTCAAAAGTTGAAGGAGTCTGGGGAATTAGACAAACTCATTGAGGATGCCTTTAAAGCGTCCATTGAAAAATAGAAAGAAGGAAAAGAACATGAGTAAAGAAAAAGTAATTTTGGCCTATTCTGGCGGTTTGGACACATCAGTTGCTATTACCTGGTTAAAGAAAGACTATGATGTTGTTGCAGTTTGTATGGATGTGGGTGAAGGGAAAGACTTAGATTTCATCCATGATAAGGCTCTCAAGGTTGGGGCAGTCGAATCTTATGTCATTGATGTTAAGGACGAATTTGCTACAGATTATGTGCTAGTGGCTCTTCAGTCACATGCCTATTATGAACAAAAGTACCCCTTGGTATCTGCCTTGAGCCGCCCTCTTATTTCTAAAAAATTGGTTGAAATAGCGCATCAGACAGGAGCGACTACAATTGCTCATGGTTGTACAGGTAAGGGGAATGACCAAGTGCGTTTTGAAGTATCGATTGCAGCCTTGGATCCCAATTTAAAAGTGATTGCGCCAGTTCGTGAATGGAAATGGTCTAGGGAGGAAGAAATTCATTATGCCAAGGAAAATGGAGTACCTGTTCCTGCTGACCTTGACAATCCCTACTCTGTCGACCAAAATCTTTGGGGACGTGCCAATGAATGTGGTATTTTGGAAAATCCATGGAATCAGGCTCCAGAAGAAGCCTTTGGCATCACAACTTCTCCAGAGCAAGCTCCAGATATGCCAGAATACATTGATATTGAGTTTAGTGAAGGTGTTCCAGTTTCCCTCAATGGAGAAGGGCTAAAATTGGCAGATTTGATTCAAAAACTCAATGAAATAGCTGCAAAACATGGGGTTGGACGGATTGACCACGTGGAAAATCGCTTAGTTGGGATTAAATCAAGAGAAATCTATGAATGCCCAGGGGCAGTGACCTTGCTGACAGCTCATAAGGAAATTGAGGACTTGACGCTTGTGAGAGAAGTGGCTCATTTTAAACCAATCATAGAAAATGAATTATCAAATCTCATTTATAATGCTTTGTGGTTTAGTCCAGCTACACAAGCCTTGATTGCTTATATTAAAGAGACTCAAAAAGTTGTCAATGGGACTGCAAAAGTCAAACTCTATAAGGGAAGTGCTCAGGTAGTGGCTCGGAAATCACCAAATTCTCTTTACGATGAAAATTTGGCGACTTATACCAGTGCAGATACCTTTGACCAAGATGCAGCTGTTGGCTTTATTAAGTTGTGGGGACTTCCAACCAAGGTTCATTCTGAGGTTCAAAAAAGCGCCAAATAGGGCGATTGGATAGAGAGGTGGATGTGATATGGCTAAGAATACAAAATTATGGGGTGGTCGCTTTGAAGGTACTGTCGAAGACTGGGTAGAGCGCTTTGGTGCGAGTATATCTTTTGACCAGAAATTAGCTAAATTTGATGTGATTGGTTCTTTAGCCCACGTTCAGATGTTGGGTCAGACGGGCATTTTGAGTTTGAAGGAGTCAGAAAAGATTCAAGCAGGCTTGAAAGAGCTTCTAGAAGAGCTAGAGGCAGGCCAACTTGACTTTGATATCGCAAACGAAGATATTCACATGAATATGGAAGTGTTGCTGACAGAAAAAATTGGTCCCCTTGCAGGGAAGTTACATACAGCTCGTTCTCGAAATGACCAAGTTGCGACAGATATGCACTTGTATCTCAAGGAGCAACTAGGCCATGTCCTAGATAAACTGGCTCATCTCAAAGGTGTTTTATTAGACTTGGCGGAAAATCATGTGGAGACGATCATGCCGGGTTATACCCATCTGCAACATGCCCAGCCTATTAGTTTTGCCCACCACCTGATGGCTTACTACAATATGTTTCAAAGAGACAGTGAACGTTTTGAATTTAACCAGAAGCATACAGACCTATGCCCTCTAGGTGCGGCAGCTTTGGCAGGGACGACTTTCCCCATTGATCGTCAATTGTCTAGCGATTTGTTAGAGTTTAAGCAACCTTATACAAATTCTTTGGATGCTGTTAGTGACCGCGATTTTATCTTAGAATTTCTGTCCAATGCCAGCATACTCATGATGCATATGAGCCGTTTTTGTGAAGAAATGATCAATTGGTGTAGTTTTGAGTACCAATTCATTACCTTGTCAGATACGTTTACAACAGGTTCCTCTATTATGCCACAAAAGAAAAATCCAGATATGGCTGAGTTGATTCGAGGAAAGACTGGTAGAGTTTATGGGAATCTGTTTGGACTATTGACAGTCATGAAGTCCTTGCCTTTAGCTTATAATAAGGATTTGCAAGAGGATAAGGAAGGAATGTTTGACACGGTCGAAACGATTTTAAATTCCCTCGATGTGTTGGCTGGTATGTTATCTAGTTTGCAGGTAAACAAGGAAAAAATGCAAGAGTCGACAGAGAAGGACTTTTCAAATGCGACTGAGTTGGCAGATTATTTGGCAGGGAAAGGCTTGCCATTTAGAGAAGCTCATGAGGTTGTAGGAAGATTAGTGCTAGACTCTATCAAGTCTGCTAAAAATATTCAAGATTGGAGTCTGGAGGAATTGCAAACCTATCATTCCCTCATTGCCGAGGATATCTATGTCTACTTGCAACCTAAAACTGCTGTTCAAAGACGAAATTCCTTGGGAGGTACAGGATTTGACCAAGTGAAATACCAAATTGCAGTCGCTAAGAAAGCGAATGAAGCTAGAAAGTGCTAGATTGATAGGTTCAGAATAAGAGGTTGGTCGATTGACAGCCTCTTTCTTGTCGTTAAAAAAGTGAGATATATTGACTTTTGAAAAAAATGTCATAATTGAGTTGGGATAAACGTAAAAGTCATACTTTCTCGTTAAATCGTTCGGCGATTCATGGTGACATGGACACATAGTAGTAAGCACACCATGTGACTTGGCAGAGCTAAAAATTTCTGGCTTAACAACGGTTGGTATTAAGAAATAGGGGAAAGAGCTTTGAATGGCTCTTTTTTCTTTTTAGAAGCCTGTTCACACTGTGTAGCCAATTTGATATAATCTTCTCAAAAAAGTAGTATAATGTTTTTATAGAATATAAATAGTGGTGGTTAGCATGCATGCATTATTAGCAACAAGATTAAAAAATAAGCGAAAAGAGCTGGGCTGGTCGCAAAAAGAGTTGGCAGAAGGAATTTGCCAACAAACTCAGATAAGTCGCATGGAACAAGGTAAATATATGCCAGGAGCAGATTTGTTATATAAATTATCTGAAAAAATGAGCTTAAATATGGACTATTTCTTTTCAGGAGAAATTTCGAAAGAGTTTCTAGGCTTGTCTGCTTTCAAGAGGTTGTCTGAAACATTGTTGGAAAATCAAGATTATGCCTCTTTGAAATATGCTTTTGAAGGAGAAAGAAAGCAACAGACTTCCTTATCTTTTGATGAAAAGATTTATCTGGACTGGATAGATGCCATTCTAACCTATCAATGTGAACATCAATTAAAACTAGCTATTTCAAAAATAGAGGACATCCTCAGTAGGATTAGTATTGATAAAGTGGACTATTTGTATATTTTGAATACCCTGCTGATTTTCTTAGGCTATGATGAGGATAAGGAGAAATTTGAACAACTATATGATCAGGTTTCCGTAGCTCTTTCAAAAATCGATACCAGTGTGCGTGAACAAATTGAGTTGTATATCAAAATAAAATACAATTATTGTTACCACCTTTGGAAACAGGAGGAGATGGATAAGTCCAGAGCGCTATTATTGGAGATAATTGAATTTTGTAACAAATATCATAGTAGCTTTAGGTTAGCAGATTTATATTGTTTGTTGGGAAATGTAACAGAGGATCTTGATATCTCTGTTGCTAAGGACTATTATATGAAAGCTAAGGTGCTCTATCTAATTGAAAATAATGAAGTTATGGCACTCAAGGTAGAACAATATCTGATCGATAAGTAGTCAGAGAATGTATGAGGCTGGGAAAAAAGTCTTTAAAATAAAAAAACGCATAATATCAGGTTTTGAAAAAACTGATACTATGCGTTTCATTATGGGGATATTTACTTCATTTTATCCTGAAATTGAGTTTTAGATTATCCTCTTCATACACAAAATATAACTATAATTCTTTTTTAAAAATATATGATTTTTTTACTTTAATTACTTGACAGTTTATATGTGCTAATTTATAATATAGGTGAAAGAAGGTGACAAGATGGGAAAATTAAAATCTGGACATTTGAAAGCGCTATCTATATTGCTTATTGTGCTAATTCTACTGAGTAATAGTCGAAGTTTTATTAGTACTACTCTAGTTACTCGAGGTATTGATACAGGAGCGTACTATTCTCCCAGTTAAGAGTAAGTTCGTTGTTTAAAATGAAATGAGATAGAAGGAAGGGGAGTCCAATGAGCTATCTAGTGATTACATAAGATTTTCTGTGAATGCTAATATCGTTTTTAAAGTAGTTATTCGATAAATTTGAATTAATTATAAAAATTAACCTTTTATAAATCATATCACCGTAACAGATATCATAATATGCATGATTCAAAAATGCTTAATATTGTAGCTATTTAGCATATATGGTATAAAAGTTAGATTAATTCTAAAGAATTGAGTATTTCTATGTTAAAAAAATATCCTTGTACGATGCAACATGATCAGTCAGATTGTGCTGCGGCAGTTGTTTCAACAGTTCTTTTATCTTACAAAAAGGAACTATCAATCATGAAGATTCGGGAAATTATTGGTACAGACATGTATGGAACGACTGTCAGTGGTATTGTTTCAGGTCTGAATAAGTTGAATTTTACAGTAAAAGCTGTTCGAGTAGCACTGGAAGATTTGACTCCAAAATTAACATTTCCTGCGATTCTTCAAGTTAAGAATGATTTAGGTCAAAATCATTTTGTGGTACTACATAGTATCAAAAGGAATAGTAAATTTTACGTAGCAGACCCTGCTAGTGGCATACGCAAGATGTCAAGTGACGAATTGGGAGAAATTTATCAAGGTATTACTCTTTTTATGGTCCCAAATTCTGATTTTGAAAGAGGAAAACTAAAGGGAAAAGGACTTCTGGATTTATTTGGAAGGTTAATTTTTAATCAAAAAGGCTTGATTAGTACAGTCGTATTAGCTTCTCTTGTTTTAAGCATCATTGGTATTTTATCGAGTCTCTTTTCAAAAGTTATCATGGACGAGGTGATTCCATATGCTTTAAAAAATAGTCTGTATATGTTCTTGATAGTATTTGGAATAGTGTCGTTCTTACAGACTCTTCTATCTGCATTTCGTCAGCACGTTCTTTTGTTTCTATCTCGAAAAATTGATATACCGGTTTTAATGGGATATTATGACCATATTATTCATCTTCCTTATAGTTTTTTTGGAAGTCGTAGAGTTGGTGATGTTTTAACAAGATTTCAAGATGCGATGACGATAAAGAATGTGTTTACGTCAGTCTCTATTTCATTAGTCATGGATATCACCTTGTCAGTTATTAGTGCGGTTGTCCTTTGGACTATTAATCAATCTTTATTTCTGATATTAGTTTTTATGGTTATTGTTAACATCATTCTTATATACTGTTTTAAAAAGCCTTATAAAAAAATTAATCATGAACAAATGGAAGCAAATGGACTTCTTAATTCACAGTTAATTGAATCCATTCGTAACATTGATACCATTAAGTCTCAGCATGACGAGGAACAACGTTTAAACAAAATTGAAGAAAAATTTGTTCATACTTTAGAAATTGGTTATAAAGAGGGTGTTTTGAAGAATATTCAGTCTACAATATCCTCAATGACCTCAACCATGGGTGGGTTATTATTTATGGGAGTGGGCGCCTTATTTATCATTGATGGAAAAATGACTATTGGGGACCTCTTGGTTTTTCAGACATTAAGTCAATATTTTACAGAACCTATTCAGAATCTAGTTGGTTTGCAGTTAACCTTTCAAGAGGTACAGGTTGCGGTTAGTCGACTTCAAGAATTGATGGAAGTAGATCGTGAAGACATTGCCTTGGATTATAGTATTAGAGACTTCACCTTGTGTGATGATATTGAGTTTAAAGATGTAACATTTGCCTATGGTTCGCGCCCACCTGTTATCAAGAACTTTAATTTGCGAATTAAACAAGGAGAAAAAATAGCTTTTGTTGGAGAAAGTGGAGCAGGAAAAAGTACGATAGTTCGTTTATTATTACGATTTATAAACCCTAGTGATGGGAAAATTTGTATAGGAGCAAATGACTTATCAGACCTTGACTATGGTAAATTACGTAAGAAAATTTCCTACATTCCTCAGACCATAGAACTTTTTACAGGGACAATTATTGATAATCTAAAAATTGGTAATCCTTCTGTCACATATGAGGATATGGTGAGAGTTTGTCGTATTGTTGGTATTCATGATACGATTCAACGCCTTCAAAATCGTTATGGCTCCTTCGTAGAAGAAGGTGGTCAAAATTTCTCGGGTGGAGAGAAACAACGATTGGCTATTGCAAGAGCACTGCTGAGTAAAGCTGACTTGTATATATTTGATGAGGCAACCTCTAACTTAGATTCATTTAGTGAACAGATTATTCAGGATTTAATCTTTAATAAAATAATAGATAAGACAACAATTGTAGTAGCCCACAGGCTGTCTACAATTCTTCGATGTGATAAGATATGTTTTTTGGAGAATGGTTCCATTGTAGAATATGGGACTCATGAGGAATTAATGGCTAAAAATGGAAAATATGCTAGAATGGTCGAGTTACAGAGTTTTTATATGAAGCAACAAGTAGAACCGTCGGTTATGTTAGATGCAGAGGAGGTTACTTATGGCTAAACTGGAGATTCAAGATAATAAAAAACTAGTATTAAAGTCAGTTATCTGTAAAAAGTTGTATGATATAAAAGTAGAAAATATAAATCAAGAGATTGAAAAGTTTTATCAACATTTGCAGTTGTTAAAAGCACAAATTTTTGGTCCATTAATTGTAAAAAGTTGTGGTACAACTATTCATGATGATGGATTAATAACGACTGATTTTGATTTTTATATTCAAGCTCATAATGCTCAACAGTACAGTAACATTTATGATGTACAGGATTCCATCTCTGTTGCATATTGTTTATATGTTCGTTTTGAAGATAGCCCTGAGTATCTGCAGTATGCGTATTCTAAATTGGACCTATATGTCTATGAAAATGATATTCAAACGGATGGGATTGTCTATACAGTTTATGTTAATTCTTCTCCTGAAAAAATGGTAGTAGATATTTTTAGACCAATTGTAAGCCTATGAAATTATATAATAAATCAGAATTACGTTATTCTCGTATTTTCTTTGATAAGAGACCACCAGCTTTTGCGTTTATTCTCATTATTTCAACTGCTATTGTCTTAAGCGGTGCATTGATTGGTGCAGCTTATATACCCAAAAACTATATTGTAAAAGCGAATGGGAATTCAGTTATAACAGGTACAGAGTTCCTATCAGCAATTAGTTCAGGGAAAGTAGTTACTTTACATAAGTCAGAAGGAGATATGGTAAATGCTGGAGATGTCATTATTTCGTTATCAAGTGGACAAGAAGGTTTACAAGCGAGCTCTTTGAATAAACAATTGGAGAAGTTACGCGCAAAAGAAGCTATTTTTCAAAAATTTGAACAATCATTAAATGAGAAATACAATCATTTATCTAATTCTGGTGAAGAACAGGAATATTATGGGAAAGTTGAATACTATCTGTCTCAGTTAAACTCGGAAAATTATAATAATGGTACCCAGTATTCAAAGATTCAGGATGAATATACGAAGTTGAATAAAATAACAGCTGAAAGAAATCAGTTAGATGCCGACTTGCAAGCTCTACAAAATGAATTGCTTCAACTTCAACAGCAAGGAGACTCACCTTCTCTATCAGATACGACATCAGCTGATAACAAAGCTAAGTTAGAAACTAAGATATCAGAAATAACAACAAAAATCGAAGCATTAAAAACAAATATTACTTCTAAGAATAGCGAGATTGATAGTCAACAAAGCAATATTAAGGATATGAACCGTACCTATAATAATCCAACTTCTCAGGCTTATAATATTTATGCTCAATTAATTAGTGAGTTAGGTACTGCTCGTTCAAACAACAATAAAAGTATTACAGAGCTTGAGGCTAATCTTGGAGTGGCAACAGGTCAAGATAAAGCACATAGTATATTAGCGCCAAATGAAGGTACTCTGCATTATCTGGTACCTTTGAAACAAGGAATGTCTATTCAGCAGGGGCAAACGATAGCAGAAGTTTCAGGGAAAGAAAAAGGTTACTATGTAGAGGCTTTTGTACTTGCGAGTGATATTTCTCGTGTTTCAAAAGGAGCAAAAGTTGATGTTGCTATTACTGGTGTAAATAGTCAAAAATATGGAACACTGAAGGGACAAGTCAGACAGATTGATTCAGGAACAATTTCCCAAGAAACGAAAGAGGGGAATATTAGCCTTTATAAAGTCATGATAGAATTAGAAACCTTAACTCTAAAACATGGAAGTGAGACAGTCGTCCTCCAAAAGGATATGCCAGTTGAAGTGCGGATTGTCTATGATAAAGAAACCTATCTTGATTGGATTTTGGAAATGTTAAGTTTCAAGCAATAATTGGTTTTAAACATTAAGTCACCTATAAAATAAAGTAAGATAAAGGAAAGATATCTTATCTAGGTAACTAAGTGCTATAAACAAAGTC
>NZ_AICU01000011.1:0-1540 GCF_000257865.1 Streptococcus mitis SK575
CTTTCTTACCACAGGATCATCTCGTCTTTACTATTGAAAAAGTGGTGAATACCTTGGAGGATAGTCACTTCCACGCCTTCTATCATGCCTTTGGTCGCCCGTCTTATCACCCTAAAATGCTTGTATCTGCTCTTCTATTTGCCTATTCACAAGGGATTTTCTCTGGTCGAAAAATTGAAAAAATGATGATTGAAAATCTGGCTATGCAGTACTTAACAGGACAGTTGGTTGTTAGCTATCGCACCATCAATCGTTTTCGTGTCGCTGAAGGGATGGAAGAACTCATACGTAATCTTTTCATCGATCTCAATCTTCGTTTAAAAATGGAAGAGTTAGTGACCTTAGATTGCTTGTTTATTGACGGGACTAAGATTGAAGCCAATGCCAACAAGTATAGTTTCGTGTGGAAGAAAGCGACAGAGAAATTCTCCGCCAAACTTCAAGAACAGATACAAGTCTATTTTCAAGAAGAAATCACACCCCTTATCCATCAAGCTATCGAACTGGATACACAAGAGCCTATCTCCTCAGAGCAGTTGATTGAATTCGCTCAAGTCCTTGAAGAAGAATTGGAAAAACTGAGCCAGGACATTGAGGAGACACCCGTTAAAGGAAAGGATGAACGTAAAACCCAACGTCGTAAACTCAAGAAAGTCTTGCGTAAAGTCAAAGATGATTTTTCAGTACGTGCTGAAAAATATGAGAGTTATCAGGAGACATTTGAAGGTCGCAACAGCTTTTCCAAAACAGATACAGATGCCACTTTTATGCGGATGAAAGAAGATCATATGAAAAATGGCCAACTCAAGGCTGCTTATAATCTTCAGATCGCTACTGAAAACCAATTTGTTCTTCACTATGATGTCTTTTCAAATCCGACAGATACCAAGACTCTTCTACCATTCCTTGAAACCTATCCACATGACTTGAAGATAGTTGTCGCAGATGCTGGATATGGAAGTGAAGAGAACCTCCTTCGTTTAGATGAAAAGGGTGTGAACCATCTGATTAAATATGCCATGTTTGATAAGGAACAAAAGAGAGGGTATAAACAGTCAGCTAAAAACTTAGCGAATTGGCACTATAATGACAAGGAGGATAGCTACACACATCCTGATGGCTGGTGCTATCGTTTTCACCATATCAAACATCAGAAAACACAGACGGACTTTCAACAGGAAATCAAGGTTTACTACGCAGATGAACCTGAATCAGCTCCTCAAAAGGGATTGTATATTAATGAACGCTATCAGCACTTAAAAACTAAAGAATGCCAGACGCTTTTATCTCCCGAAGGTAGACAGGTTTTCGCTCAACGCAAGATTGATGTGGAACCTGTCTTTGGTCAGATAAAGGCTTGTTTGGGTTACAAGAGATGTAATCTGAGAGGGAAGCGTCAAGTGAGAATTGACATGGGATTGGTACTTATGGCCAATAACCTCCTAAAATACAATAAGAGAACGACTCAAAATTAAAAAGCTAGAGTTCCGCAATTGGAAATCTCTAGCTTTTTTGTGGTTGAGAACTATTTTGTCTCAGG
>NZ_AICU01000012.1:0-44869 GCF_000257865.1 Streptococcus mitis SK575
AAGTCAGTAACCATACATACGGCAAGGCGACGTTGACGCGGTTTGAAGAGATTTTCGAGGAGTATTAATTGTTTTCAAGATAAAATTCAAAGCGTTCGCCTACATATTGACTTTTTACGTATTCAAAAGCTGTCCCATCTTCTAGGTAGGAAACCTGAGTCAAACCAAGAATAGCATGTCCTTTTTCAACTTCCAAATAGTGGGCAATCTTTTCTTTAGCGAGGCGAGCATAAATAGTCTGCTGTGATTTACCAATGCGGTAGCCGTGTTTTTGCAGGGTTTGGAAGAAATGACTGGTGATTTCTTCTTTTTTAAAGTCCTTAATAAATTTTTCAGGAATAGAAGCAACTTCATAAACCAGAGGAACTTGATCCGCATAGCGAACCCGCTCCATTCGGATAATATTGTCCGTTGGAGAAATTCCTAGCTTGGCAACTTCCTGCTCATTGGGAATGGTTTTTCTGTAGGAAATGAGCTGGCTAGAGGGAACTTTACCTTGGGCCTTAACAATTTCAGTAAAACTGGTTGTCCCTCGCATTTTTTCTTGTACTCGAGTACTGGAAACAAAGGTGCCGCTTCCTACACGACGCTCTAAAACGCCTTCTTCGACTAATAGAGATATAGCTTGGCGGAGGGTCATGCGACTGACCGCAAACTGCTCTGCTAAATCTCTTTCACTGGGAAGCCTCTCACCAATAGCCCAACGGTGCTCGTCAATATCCTTTTTAATCTGATCATGGATTTTCATATAAGCGGGTAGCATATTTTTCACTTCATTTCTATCTTTTCTCTATTGTACCTCAATAAACTAGAAAAAGTCAATCTTCGCCTTGTTTAGTTGGTAATTCGCCCTTATTTGTGATAGAATATTGAAAAAAGATATTTCTTTTGAGAAAGGAAAAAGATGAGCAACATTTCAACTGATTTGCAAGATGTAGAAAAAATCATCGTATTGGACTATGGTAGCCAATACAACCAGCTGATTTCACGCCGTATCCGTGAGATTGGCGTTTTTTCAGAACTAAAAAGTCATAAAATTTCAGCTGCTGAAGTTCGTGAAATCAATCCTGTAGGAATCATCCTTTCAGGTGGTCCAAACTCTGTATATGAAGATGGTTCATTCGATATTGACCCAGAAATCTTCGAACTCGGAATTCCTATTTTGGGAATTTGTTACGGTATGCAGTTATTGACCCATAAACTTGGAGGAAAAGTTGTCCCTGCAGGTGACGCTGGAAATCGTGAATACGGTCAATCAACACTAACACATACACCATCAGCTCTTTTTGAATCAACACCTGATGAACAAACTGTATTGATGAGCCATGGTGATGCGGTTACTGAAATTCCTGCTGACTTTGTTCGTACAGGAACTTCAGCTGACTGCCCATACGCAGCCATCGAAAATCCAGATAAACACATTTACGGTATCCAATTCCACCCAGAAGTTCGTCATTCTGTATACGGGAATGATATCCTTCGTAACTTTGCCCTTAACATCTGTAAGGCTAAAGGCGACTGGACAATGGATAACTTCATCGACATGCAGATCCAAAAAATCCGTGAGACTGTCGGTGATAAACGTGTCCTTCTTGGTCTATCAGGTGGTGTTGACTCTTCAGTTGTTGGAGTTCTTCTCCAAAAAGCGATTGGCGATCAATTGATCTGTATCTTCGTGGATCACGGTCTTCTTCGTAAAGGAGAAGCGGACCAAGTTATGGACATGCTTGGTGGTAAGTTTGGTTTGAATATCGTCAAAGCAGACGCTGCTAAACGTTTCCTTGATAAACTTGCTGGCGTTTCTGATCCTGAACAAAAACGTAAAATCATCGGTAACGAGTTTGTCTATGTCTTCGATGACGAAGCAAGCAAGCTCAAAGATGTGAAATTCCTTGCTCAAGGTACCTTATACACAGACGTTATCGAGTCTGGTACAGATACAGCTCAAACTATCAAGTCACACCACAACGTGGGTGGTCTTCCAGAAGACATGCAGTTTGAATTGATCGAACCACTCAACACTCTTTATAAGGACGAAGTTCGTGCCCTAGGTACAGAGCTTGGTATGCCAGACCACATCGTATGGCGCCAACCATTCCCAGGACCAGGACTTGCTATCCGTGTCATGGGTGAAATAACTGAAGAAAAACTAGAAACCGTTCGTGAGTCAGACGCTATTCTTCGTGAAGAAATTGCTAAAGCAGGTCTTGACCGCGATATCTGGCAATACTTCACAGTTAATACAGGTGTTCGTTCAGTTGGGGTTATGGGGGACGGTCGTACGTACGACTACACTATTGCAATCCGTGCTATTACCTCCATCGATGGTATGACTGCTGATTTTGCCAAAATTCCATGGGAAGTGCTTCAAAAAATCTCAGTACGTATCGTAAACGAAGTGGATCATGTTAACCGTATCGTCTATGATATTACAAGTAAACCACCTGCAACAGTTGAATGGGAATAGTCATCTAAGAACCAATTTATGTAGTTTAATGAGCCAGTATCATTGGATACTGGTTTTTACTTTTCTAGACTTTTTGGCTACTTGTTAAAATTGGTTTATATTCGATAGTTTAACAATTACTATACAAAGCTTAAAATATTAGAATTGTCAAAACAATCTGTCTAGGCTTGATTTTATCGCTTATTTACTATAAAATGAGAAGGAAAAACGTCAAACTTTTATATTGCAAATAGGAGAAATCATGACAAAAACATTAAAACGTCCTGAGGTTTTATCGCCTGCAGGGACTTTAGAAAAGCTCAAAGTGGCTGTTCAGTATGGGGCAGATGCTGTCTTTATCGGTGGTCAGGCCTATGGTCTCCGTAGCCGTGCCGGAAACTTTACCTTTGAACAGATGGAAGAAGGCGTACAGTTTGCAGCCAAGTATGGAGCGAAGGTCTATGTGGCTGCCAACATGGTTATGCATGAAGGAAATGAAGCTGGTGCTGGTGAGTGGTTCCGTAAACTACGTGATATCGGAATCGCGGCTGTAATTGTGTCTGACCCTGCCTTAATCATGATTGCAGCGACAGAAGCACCAGGTCTTGAAATCCACCTCTCTACCCAAGCCAGTGCCACTAACTATGAAACTCTTGAGTTCTGGAAAGAACTGGGCTTGACTCGTGTCGTTTTGGCGCGTGAGGTTTCAATGGAAGAATTGGCAGAAATCCGCAAACGTACAGATGTTGAGATTGAAGCCTTTGTCCACGGAGCCATGTGTATTTCTTACTCTGGTCGTTGTACTCTTTCAAACCACATGAGTATGCGTGATGCTAACCGTGGTGGATGCTCTCAGTCATGCCGTTGGAAATATGACCTCTACGATATGCCATTTGGGAAAGAACGTAAGAGCTTGAAAGGGGAAATCCCAGAAGAATTTTCAATGTCAGCTGTTGACATGTCCATGATTGACCATATCCCAGATATGATTGAAAATGGTGTGGACAGTCTGAAGATCGAAGGACGTATGAAGTCTATTCACTACGTATCAACAGTAACCAACTGCTACAAGGCAGCTGTTGATGCTTATCTAGAAAGTCCAGAGAAGTTTGAAGCTATCAAGCAAGACTTGATTGATGAGATGTGGAAGGTTGCCCAACGTGAATTAGCAACAGGTTTCTACTACGGTACACCATCTGAAAATGAACAGTTATTTGGTGCTCGTCGTAAAATTCCTGAGTACAAGTTTGTCGCTGAAGTGGTTTCTTATGATGATGCGACACAAACAGCAACCATTCGTCAACGGAATGTCATTAACGAAGGAGACCAAGTAGAGTTTTATGGCCCAGGTTTCCGTCACTTTGAAACTTATATCGAAGATTTGCATGATGCCAAAGGCAATAAAATCGACCGCGCTCCAAATCCGATGGAACTCTTGACAATCAAAGTCCCACAACCTGTTCAAGCTGGAGATATGGTTCGAGCTCTCAAAGAAGGTCTTATCAATCTTTATAAGGAAGATGGAACCAGCGTCACAGTTCGTGCTTAATAAACATGTAGGAGACGAAAGTTTTCTAGCTACTTTCCCTTTAATCCTACTTACTAAAGAACATTAGGTTAAAGAAAATATATTAATTTCCATCCGAGATTTCATCTCGGATTTTTTCAATATTTTTCAGAAATGTCTAGATAATGGTCGGATTTATTACAAGTTTTTTACAAAGTTTTCTATATAATAGGCTTAAAAATAGTAAAATTGTAAATAATTTTCATTAAACGCTTTCAATGTTAGTAAAAAGTTGACAAATCCAATTTTTAGGACTAAACTAAGTAAGTAAATTTTAATTAAAAGGAGAATTCGTCATGAATTTAACATTTTTCGGTCTATGTCTTGCCTGTATGGGTGTATCTCTTGGTGAAGGGTTATTGATGAATGGTTTGTTGAAATCAGTAGCTCGCCAACCAGATATTATCGCTGAGTTTCGTAGCTTGATGTTTTTAGGGGTTGCCTTTATTGAAGGAACTTTCTTCGTAACTCTTGTCTTCTCATTTATTATTAAATAACGAAATATAAATTGGAGAAGGGAGAATGTTAGATGGAAGAAAGTATCAATCCAACCATCAATATTGGTCCTGTTACCTTTGATTTAACTTTGACAGCCTTGACTTTGCTGTCTGTGTTTCTGATTTTTGCATTTATCTATTGGGCAAGTCGTAATATGACCTTGAAACCCAAAGGTAAACAAAATGTACTAGAGTATCTCTATGATTTTGTAATTGGATTTACAGAACCTAACCTTGGTTCCCACTACATGAAAGATTACTCACTCTTTTACTTATGCTTATTTCTTTTTATGGTCATCGCCAATAATCTTGGTTTGATGGCTAAACTTCAAACAACAGATGGAACAAACCTTTGGACATCGCCAACTGCAAATCTTTCATTTGACCTTGTCTTGTCTTTCTGTATTATTGTGATGGCGCACATTGAGGGGATTCGTCGTCGTGGGATTAAACAATACCTAAAAGGTTTTGTAACTCCTGCATTTATGACACCGATGAATCTACTTGAAGAAGTCACGAATTTCCTTTCTCTTGCTTTGCGGATTTTTGGGAATATCTTTGCAGGTGAAGTAATGACAAGCTTGCTTCTCTTACTTTCACATCAGGCTATTTTTTGGTATCCAATCGCATTTGGGACAAACTTAGTTTGGACTGCATTTTCCGTGTTCATTTCTTGTGTACAGGCCTATGTCTTTACACTATTATCCTCTATGTACCTAGGAAATAAAATTAATGATGAAGAGTAGAAAGGAGTAACTGATGCACGTAACAGTAGGTGAATTAATTGGTAATTTTATTTTAATCGCTGGCTCTTTTATCCTTTTGCTAGTCTTGATTAAAAAATTTGCATGGTCTAATATTACAGGCATTTTCGAAGAAAGAGCTGAAAAAATTGCTTCAGATATTGACAGAGCTGAAGAAGCACGTCAAAAAGCAGAAGTATTGGCTCAAAAACGCGAAGATGAATTGGCTGGTAGCCGTAAAGAAGCTAAGACAATCATTGAGAATGCGAAAGAAACAGCTGAGAAAAGTAAGGCTAGTATTTTAGCAGATGCTAAACTAGAAGCAGGACGCTTAAAAGAAAAAGCAAACCAAGAAATTGCTCAAAACAAAGCTGAAGCTTTACAAAGCGTTAAGGGTGAGGTAGCAGATTTGACAATCAGCTTGGCTGGTAAAATCATCTCACAAAACCTTGATGGTCATGCCCATAAAGAACTCATTGATCAGTATATCGATCAGCTAGGAGAAGCTTAATGGACAAGAAAACAGTAAAGGTAATTGAAAAATACAGCATGCCTTTTGTCCAATTGGTACTTGAAAAAGGAGAAGAAGACCGTATCTTTTCAGACTTGACTCAAATCAAGCAAGTTGCTGAAGAAACAGGTTTACCTTCTTTTTTAAAAAAAGTGGCAGTAGACGAGTCTGACAAGGAAAAAACGATTGCTTTCTTCCAAGACTCTGTGTCACCTTTATTGCAAAACTTGATCCAGGTTCTGGCCTACAACCACAGAGCAAATCTTTTTTATGATGTGCTTGTAGATTGCTTGAACCGACTTGAAAAAGAAACAAATCGATTTGAAGTGACGATTACATCTGCTCATCCTCTAACTGATGAACAGAAGAGTCGCTTGCTCCCTTTGATTGAGAAAAAAATGTCTCTTAAAGTAAGGAGTGTAAAAGAACAAATCGATGAAAGTCTCATTGGTGGTTTTGTCATTTTTGCCAATCACAAGACAATTGATGTGAGTATTAAACAACAACTTAAAGTTGTTAAAGAAAATTTGAAATAGAAAGTGGTGTTCTTTTGGCAATTAACGCACAAGAAATCAGCGCTTTAATTAAGCAACAAATTGAAAATTTCAAACCCAATTTTGATGTGACTGAAACAGGTGTTGTAACCTATATCGGGGATGGTATCGCGCGTGCTCATGGCCTTGAAAATGCTATGAGTGGAGAGTTGTTGATTTTTGAAAACGGCTCTTATGGTATGGCTCAAAACTTGGAGTCAACAGACGTTGGTATTATCATCCTAGGTGACTTTACAGATATCCGTGAAGGCGATACAATTCGCCGCACAGGGAAAATCATGGAAGTTCCTGTAGGTGAAAGTCTGATTGGTCGTGTTGTGGATCCGCTTGGTCGTCCAGTTGACGGTCTTGGAGAAATCCACACTGATAAAACTCGTCCAGTAGAAGCGCCAGCTCCTGGTGTTATGCAACGCAAGTCTGTATCAGAACCATTGCAAACTGGTTTGAAAGCTATTGACGCCCTTGTTCCGATTGGTCGTGGTCAACGTGAGTTGATTATCGGTGACCGTCAGACAGGGAAAACAACCATTGCGATTGATACAATCTTGAACCAAAAAGGTCAAGATATGATCTGTATTTATGTCGCTATTGGACAAAAAGAATCGACAGTTCGTACGCAAGTAGAAACACTACGTCAGTACGGTGCCTTGGACTACACAATCGTTGTGACAGCTTCTGCTTCACAACCATCTCCATTGCTTTTCCTAGCTCCTTATGCTGGGGTGGCCATGGCAGAAGAATTTATGTACCAAGGGAAGCATGTTTTGATTGTTTATGATGATCTTTCAAAACAAGCGGTAGCTTATCGTGAACTGTCACTCTTGCTTCGTCGTCCTCCAGGTCGTGAAGCCTTCCCAGGGGATGTTTTCTACCTTCACAGCCGTTTGCTTGAGCGTTCAGCTAAAGTTTCTGATGAACTTGGTGGTGGATCAATCACAGCCCTACCATTTATCGAGACACAAGCAGGAGATATTTCAGCCTATATCGCAACCAACGTGATTTCAATCACTGATGGACAAATCTTCCTTGGTGATGGTCTTTTCAATGCAGGTATTCGTCCAGCCATCGATGCGGGTTCATCTGTATCTCGTGTAGGTGGTTCTGCACAAATCAAAGCCATGAAGAAGGTTGCTGGTACACTTCGTATCGACCTTGCTTCATACCGTGAGTTGGAAGCCTTCACTAAGTTTGGTTCTGACTTGGATGCAGCAACACAGGCTAAGTTGAACCGTGGACGTCGTACAGTTGAAGTCTTGAAACAACCTGTTCACAAACCATTGCCTGTTGAGAAACAAGTAACCATTCTCTATGCTTTGACACATGGTTTCTTGGATACTGTTCCAGTAGATGATATTGTTCGTTTCGAGGAAGAGTTCCATGTCTTCTTTGATGCTCAACATCCAGAGATTTTGGAAACTATTCGTGAAACAAAAGACTTGCCAGAAGAAGCAGTCTTGGATGCTGCGATTACAGAGTTTCTCAATCAAACCAGCTTCCAATAAGAATAGAGGTGTCAGATGGCAGTATCTCTAAATGATATTAAAACAAAAATCGCCTCAACAAAAAATACGAGTCAAATCACTAATGCCATGCAAATGGTATCGGCTGCTAAGCTAGGTCGCTCTGAAGAAGCAGCTCGTAACTTCCAAGTTTATGCTCAGAAAGTGCGTAAACTTTTGACAGATATTCTTCATGGTAATGGAGCTGGTGGTTCAACCAATCCGATGTTGATTAGCCGTCCCGTGAAGAAGACAGGCTATATCGTCATTACTTCAGATCGCGGTTTGGTTGGAGGGTATAATTCTTCTATTCTGAAAGCCGTTATGGAGTTGAAGGAAGAATACCATCCAGACGGTAAAGGTTTTGAAATGATCTGTATCGGTGGAATGGGAGCTGACTTCTTTAAGGCTCGTGGTATTCAACCACTTTATGAATTACGTGGCTTGGCAGATCAACCTAGCTTTGATGAAGTTCGTAAGATTATTTCAAAAACTGTTGAAATGTACCAAAATGAACTCTTTGATGAGCTTTATGTTTGCTACAACCACCATGTCAATACGCTAACCAGTCAAATGCGTGTGGAACAAATGCTTCCGATTGTTGACTTGGATCCAAATGAAGCGGATGAAGACTACAGCTTGACTTTTGAATTAGAGACAGGCCGAGAAGAAATTTTGGAGCAGTTGTTGCCTCAGTTTGCAGAAAGTATGATTTACGGGGCTATTATCGATGCCAAGACAGCTGAAAATGCTGCCGGTATGACAGCCATGCAAACAGCGACAGATAATGCTAAGAAAGTCATCAATGATTTGACAATTCAGTATAACCGTG
This sequence comes from Streptococcus mitis SK575, assembly GCF_000257865.1. GTDB lineage: Bacteria > Bacillota > Bacilli > Lactobacillales > Streptococcaceae > Streptococcus > Streptococcus mitis_CQ. The sequence continues at coordinate 8,650 of NZ_AICU01000012.1, forward strand.
CCAGACAGGCGGCGATTACACAAGAAATTACAGAAATCGTAGCAGGAGCTAGTGCCTTAGAATAGGCTCTAGTCCAGCTCGTATGAAAATGAACTTATACTCAATGAAAATCAAAGAGCAAACTAGGAAGCTAGCCGCAGGCTGCTCAAAACATTGTTTTGAGGTTGCAGATAGAGCTGACGTGGTTTGAAGAGATTTTCGAAGAGTATTAGGACCTAGTTGAGCTAGGAACCGACAGTATCTTATATAGAATAGGAGAAGGAGATGAGTTCAGGTAAAATTGCTCAGGTTATCGGTCCCGTTGTAGACGTCTTGTTTGCAGCAGGGGAAAAACTTCCTGAGATTAACAATGCACTTGTCGTCTACAAAAATGACGAAAGAAAAACAAAAATCGTCCTTGAAGTAGCCTTGGAGTTGGGAGATGGTATGGTCCGTACTATCGCCATGGAATCAACAGATGGGTTGACTCGTGGAATGGAAGTATTGGACACAGGTCGTCCAATCTCTGTACCAGTAGGTAAAGAAACTTTGGGACGTGTCTTCAACGTTTTGGGAGATACCATTGACTTGGAAGCTCCTTTTACAGAAGACGCAGAGCGTCAGCCAATTCATAAAAAAGCTCCAACTTTTGATGAGTTGTCTACCTCTTCTGAAATCCTTGAAACAGGGATTAAGGTTATCGACCTTCTTGCCCCTTACCTTAAAGGTGGTAAGGTTGGACTTTTCGGTGGTGCCGGAGTTGGTAAAACCGTCTTGATCCAAGAATTGATTCACAACATTGCCCAAGAACATGGAGGTATCTCAGTATTTACTGGTGTTGGGGAACGTACTCGTGAGGGGAATGACCTTTACTGGGAAATGAAAGAATCAGGTGTTATCGAGAAAACAGCCATGGTATTTGGTCAGATGAATGAGCCACCAGGAGCACGTATGCGTGTTGCCCTTACTGGTTTGACAATCGCTGAATACTTCCGTGATGTAGAAGGCCAAGACGTGCTTCTCTTTATCGATAATATCTTCCGTTTCACTCAGGCTGGTTCAGAAGTATCTGCCCTTTTGGGTCGTATGCCATCAGCCGTTGGTTATCAACCAACCCTTGCTACGGAAATGGGTCAATTGCAAGAACGTATTACATCAACCAAGAAGGGTTCTGTAACCTCTATCCAGGCTATTTATGTGCCAGCGGATGACTATACTGACCCAGCGCCAGCAACAGCCTTCGCTCACTTGGATTCTACAACAAACTTGGAACGTAAGTTGGTACAATTGGGTATCTACCCAGCCGTTGACCCACTTGCTTCAAGCTCACGTGCCTTGGCACCTGAAATCGTTGGAGAAGAGCACTATGCAGTTGCTGCAGAAGTAAAACGTGTTCTTCAACGTTACCATGAGTTGCAAGATATCATTGCTATCCTTGGTATGGATGAGCTTTCTGATGAAGAAAAGACCTTGGTTGCTCGTGCCCGTCGTATCCAGTTCTTCTTGTCACAAAACTTTAATGTTGCGGAACAATTTACTGGTCAGCCAGGTTCTTATGTTCCAGTTGCTGAAACTGTTCGTGGATTTAAGGAAATCCTTGATGGTAAACATGACCACTTGCCAGAAGATGCCTTCCGTGGTGTAGGTTCTATCGAAGATGTGATTGCAAAAGCTGAAAAAATGGGATTTTAAGAGGTGATCTATGGCTCAGTTAACTGTCCAGATCGTGACACCAGATGGTCTCGTCTATGATCACCATGCCAGCTATGTATCGGTTCGAACTCTGGATGGTGAGATGGGGATCTTGCCACGACATGAAAATATGATTGCGGTTTTAGCAGTTGATGAAGTAAAGGTAAAACGTATTGATGATGAAGATCACGTAAACTGGATTGCAGTAAACGGAGGCGTTATTGAAATTGCCAATAATACCATTACAATCGTTGCGGATTCTGCAGAACGTGCTCGTGATATCGATATCAGTCGTGCAGAACGTGCCAAGCTTCGAGCAGAGCGTGAAATTGAAGAAGCACAAGACAAAAACTTGATTGATCAAGAACGTCGTGCTAAGATTGCACTGCAACGTGCCATTAACCGTATTAATGTCGGAAAAAGACTATAAGAAAAAAATGAACTTGAGTTACCAAGTTCATTTTTTATGGTTTCTTAAGGGGCAAAACTGATGCAGACTGCTTCTGGAACATGGAAGTCATTAGAAAGTTCTGCTAGACGTCCAGTTTCAGAATTGCGTTTAAAGACGGTTACATTGTCAGAGTCCTGATGGACAGCAATGACAAATTCTTGGTCTGGTGTCAAATCAAAATCACGTGGAGTCTGACCATGTGTAGGAACGATTTCTAATAACTCTAAGCTACCGTCTGCAAGAATTGTATATACTGCGATAGAATCATGACCACGGTTAGAAGCGTAGAGGTATTTACCATCTTTAGAGAGACGAATAGCAGCAGTACCATTAAAGCCTTCATAACCGTCTGGTAGAGTTGAAATGACTTGCATGCGTTCAAATTCGCCAACACCATCGTAGATTAGAACCTCGATAGTGCTATTGAGTTCACAAATGAGATAAGCGATTTTATAATGGTTATGGAAAATAATATGGCGTGAGCCTGCTCCTGGCTGGCTGTGATAGGTATAGAGCTTAGATAATTTCCCTTCTCGATCAAGATCATAAGTAATTACTTGGTCAGTACCCAAGTCGCAGGTCACTAGATAGTGGTCAGGTGTTAAATCTGTATAGTGAACATGTGGAGAAGCTTGATTTTCATGTGGACCTTGGCCACTGTGTTGATCAACATCACTAAGTAGAAGACGACCATCTTCCTGACGTTTATAAACAAGGACCTGTCCCTTGTGGTAGTTGGCCGCATAAACCAAATCACGCTTTTCATCAACGGCAACATAACAGTGGGGGGCTCCTTCTTCAACGACATGATTTAATAAAGTCCCGTCAGTTTGATAGGCTGCAATTCCTCCCTTATCGTCTTGACTACCAACAGTGTATAAATGTTGGTGCTGGTCAAAGGCAAGGTAGGTTGGGCTTGGCTCAGTAGCAAAAAGTTCTAGATTTGAAAGCTGACCAGTTTCTGTATCAAAGTCTGCCTTGTAAATCCCTTGAGAAGTACGACGTGTATAAGTTCCAAAATAAACAGTTTCTTTCATAACTTTACCTCTATATAAAGATAAGACTATTATATCACAAAAACAAGCCAATTAAAGACATCCAATTAGATGTAAGCACTTTAAAAAAATAATTGATTGGTTTTTTGAAAAATATAATAATATTGAGATTGTTTTCCTTACTTTTCTTCTTAAAAGTGCTATAATAATCTTATACAAATTGCAAAGGAGTTTGTTTATGAAAAAACGTGTTTTCTTAGCAGCAGGAGTTGCTGTACTCTCGGCAGCTGTCCTAGCAGCGTGTTCATCTGGTAATGCTAATAAAGAAGCAAATAAACCAGTTACTTATGCCTATGTATTTTCATCAGATCCTTCGACTCTGGATTATACAGTTTCTGGAAATGTCAGCACTAAACAGGTCACAGGTAACGTTATTGACGGTTTGCTTGAAAATGACCAATATGGGAATCTTGTTCCATCAGTTGCAGAAGATTGGACTGTTTCCAAAGATGGTTTGACCTATACCTATAAAATCCGTCAGGGTATCAAATGGTATACCAATGAGGGGGAAGAGTATGGTGAAGTCAAGGCTCAAGACTTTGTGACTGGTCTGAAACACGCAGCAGATAAGAAATCACAGGCTCTTTATCTCGTACAGGATTCTATCAAAGGATTGGATGACTATGTAAATGGGAAAACAACAGATTTTTCTAGTGTTGGGGTAAAAGCAACTGACGATTATACTGTTGTTTATACTTTGAACCATCCAGAATCTTTCTGGAATTCAAAAACAACAATGGGAGTTCTTGCACCAGTAAATGAAGACTTTTTAGCTTCTAAAGGAGATGACTTTGGTAAACCAACTGATGTAACGAGCATTCTATACAATGGGCCTTATCTCCTCAAAGGTCTTACATCTAAGTCTTCTATCGAAATGACCAAAAATCAAAACTACTGGGATAAACAAAATGTCTTTATTGATGATATCAAGTTATCCTTCTTTGATGGTCAAGATGCAGACTCTCTAGGACGCGGTTTTGATGAGGGACACTATCCAGCTGCACCACTCTTTAAAAACTCTGCTAACTATGAACGTCTAAAAGAAAAATACAAGGATAATATTGTGTATGGTCAACAGCGTGGAGGAGTTTTTTATATCTCAACCAATATCGACCGTGTAAATTACAATCACACTGCTAAAACAAGTGATACAGAAAAAACTTCTACTAAGAAAGCCTTGTTAAACAAAGATTTCCGTCAAGCCTTGGCTTTTGCGGTAGATCGTAAAGCAGGGATCTCTCAAGTATTTGGTGATGAAGTAGGACCTCGTAAGTTACGGACAAGTTTCACTCCTCCAACATTTGTACAAGTAGGAGATCAAACATTTGGTCAAGTTACTAAGACAGAATTGGATAAATTGGATAATGTCTGGAAAGATGTCAGTCTTGATGATGCCCAAGATTCACTTCATAATGTAGACAAGGCTAAAACTAAGTTTGAAGCTGCTAAGAAAACTCTTCAAGCTGATGGAGTACAGTTCCCAATTCATTTAGATTTGCCAATTTCTTCATCAAATCCAGATTTTATTCGTCAGGTTCAGTCTTATAAACAATCCATTGAGGAAGCCTTAGGCTCTGACAATTTAGTTGTTGATATTCAACAAGTTTCTGATGACGAATTGGGAAGTATGACTACTCTAGCTACTTCCAATGCAAATACTGACTGGGATATTAATGCAGTCAGTGGTTGGACTCCAGACTTTGCAGATCCATCGACTTATCTAGATGTATTTGATCCAACTTCAGGTCCAAGTCTCCTAAGTGCTCTTGGTGTGGCACCAGGAACAGACAATCCAGTTATTAAAACAGTTGGATTGGATAAATACAAAGAACTGATTGATGATGCAAATAGTGAGAAAACAGACCTTCAAAAACGTTATTCCAAATATTCTAAGGCTCAAGCTTGGTTGTCAGATAGTGCACTTGTTATTCCAGTATACTCTGATGGTGCTCAAATGCTAGTGACGAAAATGGTTCCTGGCAGTGGTGCCGGTGGCTGGGTAGGTGACAAGACTAGTGAAAATAGCTACAAGTATCTGAAAATCCAAGATAAGATTGTCACTACTAAAGAAATGGATGAGTTCCGCAAGAAATTTGCTGATGAAAAAGCCAAATCCAATGCTGATTATCAGAAGAACTTAGACCGTCATATTCAAGACTAATCAAATCTCCTCTTTTGAGGAGATTTTTTATGTCGCGGTCTCCATGTAAGCACTTTAAAAAAGAGTTATTTTGATTTAAAAATGGTATAATGGGAGAACAATAGAAAGGAAGTATTTATGGAGCAAAAAGAGAAACATTTTAGCCTGTCTTGGTTTTTCAAGTGGTTTTTGGATAACAAGGCCATTACGGTATTTTTGGTAACCTTATTATTGGGACTGAATCTTTTTATTTTAAGTAAGATTAGTTTTCTATTTTCACCTGTTTTAGACTTTTTGGCGGTCGTGATGTTGCCAGTCATTCTATCTGGTTTACTATACTATTTATTAAATCCTATAGTTGATTGGATAGAGAAACACAAAATCAATCGTGTTATAGCGATTAGTATTGTCTTTGTCATCATCGCTCTCTTTATCATTTGGGGCTTGGCAGTAGCTATTCCAAATCTGCAACGTCAAGTTTTAACATTTGCAAGAAATGTACCAATCTATCTTGAAGATGCTGATCGGGTTATTGATGATTTGGTAACCAAGCGTTTACCAGATGATTTCAGGCCTCAGTTAGAACAAGTTTTGACAAACTTCTCTAGTCAGGCTACAGTTTGGGCGAGCAAGGTTTCTTCTCAGGCAGTAAACTGGGTGAGTGCCTTTATTAGTGGGGCATCTCAAGTGATTGTTGCCTTGATTATCGTTCCTTTCATGCTCTTTTATCTCTTACGTGATGGGAAAGGCCTGCGTCACTATTTGACCCAATTCATGCCAACGAAATTGAAAGAACCTGTTGGACAAGTTTTATCAGATGTGAATCAACAGTTGTCTAACTATGTTCGAGGGCAAGTAACAGTGGCTATTATTGTAGCGGTAATGTTTATCATCTTCTTCAAGATCATTGGTCTACGCTATGCGGTTACGCTGGGTGTTACTGCTGGTATCTTAAATCTGGTTCCTTATCTTGGTAGCTTCTTAGCCATGCTCCCTGCTCTAGTATTGGGTTTGATTGCTGGTCCAGTCATGCTTTTGAAAGTAGTGATTGTCTTTATCGTAGAACAAACTATTGAAGGCCGTTTTGTCTCTCCATTGATTTTGGGAAGTCAATTAAACATCCATCCCATTAATGTTCTCTTTGTCTTGTTAACTTCAGGATCCATGTTTGGCATCTGGGGAGTCTTGCTCGGTATTCCGGTTTATGCCTCTGCTAAAGTTGTCATTTCAGCGATTTTTGAATGGTATAAGGTAGTTAGTGGCCTATATGAACTAGAGGGAGAGGAAGCTAAGAGTGAACAATAGTCAACAGATGTTACAGGCTTTGGAAGAGCAAGATTTAGTTAAGGCAGAGCACTATTTCGTTAAAGCTTTAGAAAATGATCCAAATGACCTTCTGTATGAGTTAGCTACTTATCTTGAAGGGATTGGTTTTTATCCTCAGGCCAAGGAAATTTACCTGAAAATTGTAGAGGACTTTCCAGAGGTTCATCTTAATCTAGCATCTATTGCTAGCGAGGATGGTCAAATCGAGGAAGCATTTGCGTACCTTGAGGAAATCCAAGATGACAGTGACTGGTATGTGTCGGCTTTGGCACTTAAAGCGGACCTTTACCAGATGGAAGGTTTGACAGATGTGGCGCGTGAGAAATTATTGGAGGCATTGACTTACTCAGAGGATCCTCTCTTGATATTGGGCTTGGCAGAATTAGATAGTGAGTTGGAAAATTACCAAGAGGCCATTCAAGGCTATGCCCAGTTAGATAATCGCTCGATTTATGAGCAAACGGGCATTTCCACCTATCAACGGATTGGCTTTGCCTATGCCCAGTTAGGGAAATTTGAAACAGCTACAGGGTTTTTAGAAAAAGCTCTGGAGTTAGAATACGATGACCTAACAGCTTTTGAGTTGGCCAGTCTTTACTTTGATCAAGAAGAATACCAAAAAGCTGTCCTCTACTTTAAGCAACTTGATACTATTTCACCTGATTTTGAAGGATATGAGTATGGTTACAGTCAGGCCTTACATAAGGAACATCAAGTTCAAGAAGCCCTGCGTATCGCTAAGCAAGGGTTGGAGAAAAATCCCTTTGAAACAAGACTCTTGTTAGTAGCTTCACAATTTTCCTATGAATTGCATGATGCTAGTGGAGCAGAGAACTACCTCCTTACTGCTAAAGAAGATGCTGAGGATACGGAAGAAATCTTACTCCGTCTAGCAACTATTTATCTGGAGCAGGAACGTTATGAAGACATTCTAGACTTGCAAAGTGAGGAGCCAGAAAATCTCTTGACCAAGTGGATGATTGCTCGTTCCTATCAAGAAATGGACGATTTGGATACTGCCTATGAGCTTTACCAAGAGTTGGCAGTAGATTTAAAGGACAATCCAGAGTTTCTGGAACACTATATCTATCTCTTGCGTGAATTGGGCTACTTTGAGGAAGCAAAAGTCAATGCACAAGCTTACTTAAAACTGGTTCCAGATGATGTGCAAATGCAAGAATTGTTTGAGACATTGTAAGAATCCATTAGTTACAGAAAACTGCAAGTTATTACTAGAAGATAACTGCGGTTTTTTGTTTTAAAAAGGACAATTTTCAACTAATATATTCTCTTGAAAAAAGTTTCAACTAGGACTATAATATAAAATTATGAGTGATAGAGGAGGAAAATAATGCTTGATACGATAGCTCTACCGATTGAAGTCCGATATATTATTCTCATTTTATTATCTTGTTTTTCTGGTTTTATCATTGGCTATTAAAGAAAGTCTAAGCACAAGCAGGCTGGGAGAAAGACTCATATCTTAGTTGCCTTAACTGCAACTTTAATGATGATTTTATCAAAAGAAGCTTTCTTGGATACGCCTAATTATGATACTTCTAGGGTTGCGGCCCAAATTGTCAGTGGAATTAGTTTCATTAGCGGTGGTATTATTTTCATGAGGGATAAAAAAATCAGTGGTATCACCACAGCAGTTGGTATTTGGGTAACTGCAGGTATTGGGATGGCGATTGGAGCAGTTTTTGCTTTTCTAGGCTTATTTTGCAGTTTAATTGTTGTCTCTGTTCAGAAAAGTAGCTCCAAATTTTTGAAAAGCGATACTCATTATCATATCAGAATGACTGGATTTGTAACCAATAAACCTTCAATAGATACCTTGAATATTCTCATTGAACAGAAGGGATTTTACAATCTAAATATTGACATGGATAGGAATGAAAGTGGTTATAATCTTACGATTAGAGCAGATCACGATAAATCCATTTCTTACAAAAATATGGCTGAGCTTTTATGGAAATGTGACGAGAATTTTTATGTAAATCAGGTTAAGATTGTTTCATTAGAAGGATAGAGTTTTGTTTTCATAGCAAAACTCTTATTGGTGAATGGGGAAAGATACTTCTTATTCCCTATACTATGTATCAGTAGGAATTGACATAAAAGCATCAGATTAGCTCAGATAACATAATGAACTGGGAATATCTTGGAAAAAAGATTAGTTTATAAGATTTGGAACCGTTTTCTGTCACAATCTTTCGGGAAAGTAGTTGCTAAAAGATGTAAAAATTGATAGAATAAGGATTGTCTAAAAAATTTTAAGGAGAATCTATCAAATGGATTTCACATGGGCAATTAAATATGCCACTGAATTTTTGGGAACTGCTATTTTGATCATTCTTGGAAATGGTGCAGTTGCCAACGTTGAACTTAAAGGTACGAAAGGTCACCAAAGTGGCTGGATCGTTATCGCTGTTGGTTATGGTATGGGGGTTATGATCCCAGCCTTGATGTTTGGTAACGTATCTGGTAACCACATCAACCCAGCCTTCACTCTTGGACTTGCAATCAGCGGTCTTTTCCCTTGGGCTCAAGTTGCGCCTTATATCATCGCACAAGTTTTGGGTGCTATCTTTGGTCAAGCCTTGGTTGTGGCAACACACCGCCCATACTACTTGAAAACTGAAAATCCAAACAACATTTTGGGTACTTTCTCAACAATTTCAAGTTTGGATAATGGTACAAAAGAATCACATTTTGCAGCAACTGTTAATGGTTTTGTAAATGAGTTTGTTGGATCATTTGTTCTTTTCTTTGCAGCCCTTGGAATGACTAAAAACTTCTTTGGTTCTGAAGTGCTTCAATACATGAAACAAATGGCTAGTCAAGCAGGTCAAAATGTTGATTTTTCTGATTTAGCAATCAAAGCCCAAGTAGCACCACATACTGCTTCAGGACTTTCAGTAGCTCACTTGGCACTTGGATTCCTTGTTATGGCCTTGGTAACATCACTTGGTGGACCTACAGGACCTGCCTTGAACCCTGCTCGTGACTTGGGACCACGTCTCCTTCATGCTTTCCTTCCAAAATCAGTTCTTGGTGAGCACAAAGACGATTCAAAATGGTGGTATTCTTGGGTACCAGTAGTAGCACCGATCGCAGCAGCAATTGCGGCAGTAGCTATTTTCAAATTCCTTTACCTATAAGAAATTGAGTTCTCTATCTATTGTAATAGATTGAAGAAAAATTAAAAACGCATAATATTGTACTGACCCCAAAAAGTTAGACAATTATTTAAGCAAAGGATTTAGTTCTGTATTGTACGGGGCTAAGTCCTTTTAGTTTTACCTTAATTCGTTTGTTGTTGTAGTAATCAATTGTAGTAATCAATATAGTCTACAATAGCTTGTTCCAAGTGTTCAAGTGACTGAAACGTATTCTCATAACCATAAAACATTTCAGACTTAAGAATGCCAAAGAAGGATTCCATCATGCCGTTGTCCGGGCTGTTACCCTTACGTGACATGGATGCTTGAATTCCCTTACCCTCTAGAAACTGATGATAAGAATCGTGTTGATATTGCCAGCCTTGGTCACTATGGAGAATCGTATTCTCGTAGTGTTTCTCTGTGAATGCCTGTTCCAACATTGTTCGTACTTGTTCTAAGTTGGGTGAAGTTGAAAGATTATAGGCGATAATTTCGCTGTTGAAACCATCTAAAACTGGAGATAAGTAAAGCTTTTGAGCGCTTGCTGGAATGGCAAATTCTGTCACATCCGTATAGCACTTTTCCATTGTTTTAGAGCCTTCAAATTGACGTTGAATGAGATTCTCTGCCTTCTTACCAACATCTCCTTTATGAGAAGAATATTTTCGTTTCTGTCGCATTTTAGCTTGTAAATTGAGTACTTTCATCAAGCGTTGAACTCTTTTCTGATTTACCAGATAACCACGATTTCTTAGTTCTAAATGAATCCGACGATAACCATAATTTCCCTTGTGTTCGATAAAAATGGATTGAATTTCAGCTTTAAGCTCTTGGTCCTTATCTGGTTTGTCTAGTTGTTTCAAGTGATAGTAGTAGGTCGAACGAGCTAGTTTAATGGCTTTTAGAAGAATATCTAACGAAAACTCAGTCATTAATTCTTGAACAATTTCTGTCTTTCTTCTTTCTCTTTTTCCTCCTTCAATCGGAGTTCTCTTAACTTTTTTAGAATGGCATTCTCCGCTCTCAGATACTCGTTTTCTGCTTGAAGACGTTCTAATTCTGTCATCTCTTCAGGTTTCTTCTTTGGTTTACGTCCCATTTTAGATGGTCTCCCTTTTGTTTTCTCAACAATAGTATACCCGTTTTTCTTGTATTGTGCCATCCAATTTGGAAGCATACCACGATTTGGGAGAGCATATTCGAGAGAAACTCTATCTTGAGACCAGTTTTCATGTAGGACTTTATCAATCATTTTTTGTTTTAATTCAGGAGAATAGTAACGATTTTTTCCTTTTTTGACGAACTCTATTCCATAACGATCAATCAATTTAATCATGTACCTAATATTAGAATTGTTTATCCCAAATTTATTTGAAAGCTTCTCTAAGCTATATCCTTGTTTTCTAAGTTCATAGATCTGAACTTTATCATCATAAGTTAATTTCATAATAAAAGCACCCCAAAAGTTAGATTTTTTCTGTCTAACTTTTGGGGTGCAGTTCAGGTTCTATTCAGATCTTTTTTGTTATCCTTGACATTACTGATGGCCCGTAAACCGTAGTTATAGACCCCATAAGTCGCAAAGGGCAAGAAAAATGACAAAATAATGTTGACTGAGTTGAATTAACCATAGTCAGTTCGGTCCAAGATACGCGCTACATAGGTTCCAGTTAGGATGGGAAAAATAATATTCAAGACACGAATTCCCATGTAAGATAGAGCATTTAATTTTATACTTTTCATTCAATTTACCTCGTTTTTCGTTCTATCATAAAGTCAGCTAATAAGAAATGAAGGGCAGTAATACTCTTCGAAAATCAAATTCAAACCACGTCAGCGTCGCCTTACCGTACTCAAGTACAGCTTACGGCTAGCTTCCTAGTTTGCTTTTTGATTTTCATTGAGTATAAGTCAAGTAATCACTTTGAAGTTTCAAAGCTTAATTTTAAGTTTTCTTTAAGAAAACTATATTATTCTGAAGAACTCTAAAATTTCACAGCCATTTATTGGTAATGACTACAGAATTCCAAGTCATTACTAGAAATGGACTAGTTTCTTTGAATAATGGAACTGCTTAATCCTCCTATTCTAGAACGGGAGGTCTAGTATTTCTTTTATGATAGGACTAGATTGTGGTATAATAGAGAGAATAAGTTTTTTTAGTAAGACAAAGGAGAAAATAGATGATTTATGCAGGAATTCTTGCTGGTGGAACTGGCACACGCATGGGAATCAGTAACTTGCCAAAACAATTTTTAGAGCTAGGTGATCGACCTATTTTGATTCATACAATTGAAAAATTTGTCTTGGAACCAAGTATTGAAAAAATTGTAGTTGGTGTTCATGGAGACTGGGTTTCTCATGCAGAGGATCTTGTAGATAAATATCTACCTCTTCATAAGGATCGTATCATCATTACAAAAGGTGGTGCTGACCGTAATACGAGTATTGAGAAAATCATTGAAGCTATCGATGCTTATCGTCCGCTTACTCCAGAGGATATCGTTGTTACCCACGATTCTGTTCGTCCATTTATTACGCTTCGCATGATTCAAGACAATATCAAACTTGCCCAAAATCATGACGCAGTGGACACTGTGGTAGAAGCTGTTGATACTATCGTTGAAAGCACTAACGGTCAATTCATTACAGATATTCCAAATCGTGCTCACCTCTATCAAGGACAAACACCTCAAACATTCCGTTGCAAGGACTTCATGGATCTTTATGGCTCTCTTTCTGCTGAAGAGAAAGAAATCTTGACAGATGCATGTAAAATCTTTGTGATTAAAGGAAAAGATGTGGCCTTGGCCAAAGGTGAATATTCAAATCTAAAAATTACAACCGTAACAGATTTGAAGATTGCAAAAAGTATGATTGAGAAAGACTAGTAAAATGATTAATCAAATTTATCAACTAACTAAGCCTAAGTTTATCAACGTCAAATATCAGGAAGAGGCTATTGACCAAGAGAATCATATCCTTATCCGTCCCAACTACATGGCTGTCTGTCATGCGGATCAGCGTTACTATCAAGGAAAACGTGATCCCAAGATTTTGAATAAAAAGCTTCCAATGGCAATGATTCACGAGTCATGTGGAACCGTTATTTCTGATCCGACAGGAACCTATGAGGTTGGGCAAAAAGTCGTCATGATTCCCAATCAGCCTCCTATGCAGAGCGATGAAGAATTCTATGAGAACTACATGACAGGGACCCATTTCTTGTCTAGTGGATTTGATGGCTTTATGAGAGAGTTTGTTTCTCTCCCTAAAGACCGTGTGGTGGCTTATGATACTATTGAAGACACGGTTGCAGCCATTACTGAGTTTGTTAGTGTTGGCATGCATGCCATGAATCGCTTATTGAACCTTGCTCATAGCAAGCGTGACCGAATCGCCGTTATCGGAGATGGAAGTTTAGCTTTTGTAGTTGCCAATATTATCAATTATACTTTGCCAGAAGCAGAGATTGTGGTTATTGGTCGTCACTGGGAAAAATTGGAACTCTTCTCTTTTGCTAAAGAATGTTATATTACTGATAATATTCCTGAAGACTTGGCCTTTGACCATGCTTTTGAGTGTTGTGGTGGTGATGGTACTGGACCAGCCATTAATGACTTGATTCGCTACATTCGTCCTCAGGGAACGATTCTCATGATGGGTGTTAGCGAGTATAAAGCCAATCTCAATACACGTGATGCCCTAGAAAAAGGCTTGCTCTTGGTTGGGTCCTCTCGTTCTGGTCGCATTGATTTTGAAAATGCCATCCAAATGATGGAAGTCAAGAAATTTGCCAATCGTCTTAAAAATATCCTTTATCTAGAAGAACCTGTAAGAGAAATTAAAGATATTCACCGTGTCTTTGCAACCGATTTAAACACAGCCTTTAAAACCGTGTTTAAGTGGGAAGTATAAGTGCTGGAGGTTAATTGTGGAGAAAATCATTAAAGAAAAAATTTCTTCCCTACTTAGTCAAGAAGAGGAAGTCCTCAGTGTTGAACAACTGGGGGGAATGACCAATCAAAACTATTTGGTCAAAACAACAAATAAGCAATACATCGTTAAGTTCTTTGGTAAAGGGACAGAAAAGCTGATCAATCGTCAAGATGAAAAGTACAATCTTGAACTACTTAAAGATTTAGACCTAGATGTAAAAAATTATCTTTTTGATATTGATGCTGGTATCAAAGTAAATGAGTATATCGAATCTGCGATTACGCTTGATTCAACGTCAATCAAGACCAAATTTGACAAAATTGCTCCAATATTACAAACTATTCATGCATCTGGTAAGGAGTTAAGAGGAGAATTTGCTCCTTTTGAAGAAATCAAAAAATACGAATCCTTGATTGAAGAGAAAATCCCTTATGTCAACTATGAAGCTGTTCGAGAAGAAGTCTTCTCCTTAGAGAAAAGACTGGCTGACTTAGGTGTTGACAGAAAATCTTGTCATATCGATTTGGTGCCTGAAAACTTTATCGAGTCACCACAAGGACGACTTTATCTGATTGACTGGGAATATTCATCAATGAACGATCCAATGTGGGATTTGGCTGCCCTCTTTTTAGAGTCTGAATTCACTCGTCAAGAGGAAGAAGACTTCTTGTCTCACTATGAGAGTGAGCAAACACCTGTCTCTCGTGAAAAGATTGCAATCTATAAAATTTTGCAAGATGCTATTTGGAGTCTATGGACAGTCTACAAAGAAGAGCAAGGTGCAGATTTTGGTGACTATGGTGTGAGTCGTTACCAAAGAGCTGTTAAAGGTTTGTCATATTATGGAGGTTCAGATGAAAAATAAAAATGGAGTTTCTTTTGGTCTACTCTCAGGTATTTTCTGGGGTTTAGGTCTAACGATTAGTGCTTATATCTTTTCGATTTTTACAGATTTGTCACCCTTTGTGGTGGCTGCTGCTCACGATTTCTTGAGTATCTTTATCTTACTAGCTTTTCTTTTGGTAAAAGAAGGAAAAGTTCGTCTCTCAATTTTCTTAAATATTCGCAATGTTAGTGTTATCATTGGAGCCTTATTAGCAGGCCCTATCGGTATGCAGGCCAATCTTTACGCAGTTAAGTATATCGGAAGTTCCTTAGCTTCATCGGTATCCGCTATCTATCCTGCGATTTCAGTTTTATTGGCTTTCTTCTTTTTGAAACACAAGATTTCGAGAAATACTGTGTTTGGGATTGTCTTGATTATTGGAGGGATTATTGCTCAGACCTATAAGGTTGAACAGGTTAATTCCTTCTACATTGGGATTCTCTGTGCTTTAGTTTGTGCTATTGCATGGGGAAGTGAGAGTGTTCTTAGCTCTTTTGCTATGGAAAGTGAACTGAGTGAAATCGAAGCCCTCTTGATTCGTCAAGTGACTTCATTCTTATCTTATCTTGTGATTGTGCTCTTCTCTCATCAGTCATTTGCAGAAGTGGCCAATGGACAATTGCTAGGTCTTATGATTGTCTTTGCAGCCTTTGATATGATTTCCTACTTGGCTTATTATATCGCTATCAATCGCTTGCAACCAGCCAAGGCTACAGGCTTGAACGTGAGCTATGTAGTTTGGACTGTCTTGTTTGCAGTTGTTTTCTTGGGTGCACCGCTAGATATGCTGACAATTATTACGTCACTTGTCGTCATTGCTGGAGTTTATATTATTATTAAAGAATAAAGGAGATTTGTGTGAAAGCCATTATCTTAGCAGCGGGATTGGGAACTCGCTTGCGTCCTATGACTGAAAATACCCCTAAAGCCTTGGTTCAGGTTAATCAAAAACCTTTGATTGAATACCAAATTGAGTTTCTCAAAGAAAAAGGAATCAATGACATCATCATCATCGTTGGTTACCTTAAAGAACAATTCGATTACTTAAAAGAAAAATATGGTGTTCGCCTCGTTTTCAATGATAAATACGCTGATTACAATAACTTTTACTCTCTCTATCTTGTAAAAGAAGAATTGGCTAACAGCTATGTTATTGATGCAGACAACTATCTCTTTAAAAATATGTTCCGCAATGATTTGACACGTTCGACTTATTTTAGTGTCTATCGTGAAGATTGTACCAACGAATGGTTCTTGGTCTATGGAGACGACTACAAGGTTCAAGACATTACTGTTGATAGTAAGGCAGGTCGCATCCTTAGTGGTGTATCCTTCTGGGATGCTCCAACAGCAGAAAAAATTGTCAGCTTTATCGACAAGGCTTATGCAAGTGGCGAATTTGTTGATCTCTACTGGGACAATATGGTTAAGGATAATATCAAAGAGCTAGATGTCTATGTTGAAGAATTAGAAGGCAATAGCATCTATGAGATTGATAGTGTCCAAGACTATCATAAATTAGAAGAAATTCTTAAAAACGAAAATTAAAGATTCTAACATCTGGCTAAAATAGTCGGATGTTTTTTTGATTTTTTACGAATAAATAGATGAGTAGAAAAAGAAATGGAGATATTTATGAAAATCACAAACTATGAAATCTATAAGTTAAAAAAATCAGGTTTGACAAATCAACAGGTTTTGAAGGTCCTAGAATATGGTGAAAATTTCGATCAAGAACTGTTGTTGGGTGATATTGCAGAAATATCAGATTGCCGAAATCCAGCTGTTTTTATGGAACGTTATTTTCAGATAGACGATACGCATTTGGAGAAGGAGTTTCAAAAATTTCCATCTTTCTCTATTTTAGATGACTGTTACCCCTGGGATTTGAGTGAAATATATGATGCGCCTGTACTTTTATTTTACAAGGGAAATCTTGACCTCTTGAAATTTCCAAAGGTAGCGGTTGTGGGTAGTCGTGCTTGTAGCAAACAGGGCGCTAAGTCAGTTGAAAAAGTCATTCAGGGCTTGGAAAATGAACTGGTTATTGTCAGTGGATTAGCCAAGGGCATTGACACAGCAGCGCATATGGCATCTCTTCAGAATGGCGGAAAAACCATTGCAGTGATTGGAACAGGACTGGATGTGTTTTATCCTAAAGCCAATAAACGCTTGCAAGACTACATCGGCAATGACCATCTGGTTCTAAGTGAATATGGACCTGGTGAACAACCTCTAAAATTTCATTTTCCTGCCCGTAATCGCATCATTGCTGGACTTTGTCGAGGTGTGATAGTAGCAGAGGCTAAGATGCGCTCAGGTAGTCTCATTACCTGTGAGAGGGCAATGGAAGAAGGACGCGATGTTTTTGCTATTCCTGGAAATATTTTAGATGGATTATCAGACGGTTGCCATCATTTGATTCAAGAAGGGGCAAAATTGGTCACCAGAGGGCAGGATGTGCTTGCGGAATTTGAATTTTAAGACAAAATTTCTCTTTCTAAACCAACTTTTCTTCTATATATAGGAGCTAAGTCTTGACAGTTATGGCAAAATGGTTTACACTTTATAAAGTTTATTACTTTGAAAAGGTGTGATACTGTGGCTACGGCAACAAAAAAGAAAAAATCAACAGTTAAAAAAAATCTAGTAATCGTGGAGTCGCCTGCTAAGGCCAAGACGATTGAAAAATATCTAGGCAGAAACTACAAGGTTTTAGCCAGTGTCGGGCATATCCGTGATTTGAAGAAATCCAGTATGTCCGTCGATATTGAAAATAATTATGAACCGCAATATATCAATATCCGAGGAAAAGGTCCTCTTATCAATGACTTGAAAAAAGAAGCTAAAAAAGCTAATAAAGTCTTTCTGGCGAGTGACCCGGACCGTGAAGGAGAAGCGATTTCTTGGCATTTGGCCCATATTCTCAACTTGGATGAAAATGATGCCAACCGTGTGGTCTTCAATGAAATCACCAAGGATGCGGTCAAAAATGCTTTCAAAGAGCCACGCAAGATTGATATGGACTTGGTCGATGCCCAACAGGCACGCCGTGTCTTGGACCGCTTGGTAGGGTATTCGATTTCGCCTATTTTGTGGAAGAAGGTCAAGAAGGGCTTATCAGCAGGGCGCGTACAGTCCATTGCCCTTAAACTCATCATTGACCGTGAGAATGAAATTAATGCCTTCCAGCCAGAAGAATACTGGACAATTGATGCTGTCTTTAAAAAGGGAACCAAGCAATTTCAGGCTTCCTTCTATGGAGTGGATGGTAAAAAGCTGAAACTGACTAGTAATGATGAGGTCAAGGAAGTCTTGTCTCGTCTGACTAGCAAAGACTTTTCAGTGGATCAGGTAGATAAGAAAGAGCGCAAACGCAATGCTCCTTTACCCTATACCACTTCATCCATGCAGATGGACGCTGCCAATAAAATCAATTTCCGTACTCGAAAAACCATGATGGTTGCCCAACAGCTCTATGAAGGAATTAATATCGGTTCTGGTGTTCAAGGTTTGATTACCTATATGCGTACCGATTCGACTCGTATCAGTCCAGTAGCGCAGAACGAAGCAGCAAATTTCATTACGGACCGTTTTGGTAGCAAGTATTCTAAGCATGGTAGCAAGGTCAAAAATGCTTCAGGAGCTCAGGATGCCCATGAGGCTATTCGCCCGTCTAGTGTTTTTAATACACCTGAAAGTATTGCTAAGTATCTGGACAAGGATCAGCTCAAGCTTTATACTCTTATCTGGAATCGTTTTGTAGCGAGTCAGATGACAGCTGCTGTCTTTGATACCATGGCTGTTAAATTGTCTCAAAATGGGGTTCAATTTGCTGCTAATGGTAGTCAGGTTAAGTTTGATGGTTATCTTGCCATTTACAATGATTCTGACAAGAATAAGATGTTACCAGATATGGCTGTTGGAGATGTGGTCAAGCAGATTAATAGCAAACCAGAGCAACATTTCACTCAACCGCCTGCTCGCTATTCTGAAGCGACCCTTATCAAGACCTTGGAAGAAAATGGGGTTGGACGTCCGTCAACCTACGCACCGACCATTGAAACTATTCAGAAACGTTACTATGTTCGCCTTGCGGCCAAACGTTTTGAACCAACAGAGTTGGGAGAAATTGTTAACAAGCTCATCGTTGAATATTTCCCAGATATCGTAAACGTGACCTTCACAGCTGAAATGGAAGGAAAACTGGATGATGTCGAAGTCGGAAAAGAGCAGTGGCAACGTGTTATAGATGCCTTTTACAAACCATTCTCTAAAGAAGTCGCCAAGGCTGAAGAAGAAATGGAAAAAATCCAAATCAAGGATGAACCAGCTGGATTTGACTGTGAAGTGTGTGGCAGTCCAATGGTCATTAAACTTGGTCGTTTTGGTAAGTTCTACGCTTGTAGCAATTTCCCAGATTGCCGTCATACCCAAGCAATCGTGAAAGAGATTGGTGTTGAGTGTCCAAGTTGTCATCAGGGACAAATCATTGAACGCAAAACCAAACGTAATCGCCTCTTCTATGGTTGCAATCGCTATCCAGAATGTGAATTTACCTCTTGGGACAAGCCTGTTGGTCGTGACTGTCCAAAATGTGGCAACTTCCTCATGGAGAAAAAAGTCCGTGGTGGTGGCAAGCAGGTTGTTTGTAGCAAGGGTGACTACGAAGAAGAAAAGATTAAATAAGAGGAGAGTCCTGAAAGTGAATTTCAGGCTCTTTTGGGTTGGAACTTGACAAAATTCATCATTGTATGCGAAACTAGAAGAAGATTATTTTATACTCAATGAAAATCAAATAGCAAACTAGAAACTAACCGCAGATTGCTCAAAGCACTGCTTTGAGGTTGCAGATAAGACTGACGAAGTCAGGAACCATACCTACGTCAAGGCGACGTTGACGCGGTTTGAAGAGATTTTCGAAGAGTATTAACAAGGAGAAGTTATGCGTCTTATCTATCTAATTATTGGTTTTTTATCACTGGCCTTGGCTATTGTTGGGGTTGTTTTACCCTTGTTGCCCACAACGCCTTTCCTTTTACTGTCTATTGCTTGTTTCTCAAGAAGTTCCAAGCGCTTCGAAGATTGGCTTTACCATACCAAACTCTATCAAGCATATGTAGCTGATTTTCGAGAAACAAAGTCTATTGCGCGTGAACGAAAGAAAAAAATCATCGTATCTATCTACATATTGATGGGAATTTCCATTTATTTTGCCCCTCTCTTACCAGTCAAAATCGGTCTGGGAGCCTTGACCATCTTTATCACCTATTATCTCTTTAAAGTTATTCCAGACAAAGAATAAGTAAAATTTGTAACTATTTCCCTTGATAAAAATGAAAGCAAATTCACAACAATATGATATAATAAATTCAAAGTAATCTTCAAGGAGAATTAAATGATTTACGAATTTTGTGCTGAAAATGTGACCTTACTTGAAAAAGCGATGCAGGCTGGAGCTCGTCGAATCGAACTCTGTGATAATCTTGCAGTTGGTGGGACAACACCCAGCTATGGAGTGACCAAGGCAGCAGTTGAACTGGCAGCTAACTACGATACGACCATCATGACCATGATTCGTCCACGTGGTGGCGACTTTGTTTATAATGATATGGAAATTGCTATCATGCTGGAAGATATTCGTTTGACTGCTCAGGCTGGAAGTCAAGGGGTTGTATTTGGTGCTTTAACTGCTGATAAAAAGTTGAATAAAGCTAATCTGGAGAAGCTAATTGCTGCATCAAAAGGAATGGAAATTGTCTTCCACATGGCCTTTGATGAATTGAGTGACGAAGACCAGTTGGAAGCTATTGACTGGCTCAGTCAAGCTAGTGTCACCCGTATCCTGACTCGTGCAGGTGTGTCTAGTGACTCTTTAGAGAAACGTTTCGCCCATTATCACAGAATTTTGGAATATGCTAAAGGTAAGATTGAAATTCTACCAGGTGGGGGGATTGACCTTGACAACCGTCAAACCTTTATCGACCAGCTGGGTGTAGCACAATTGCATGGTACTAAGGTTGTCTTTTAAAAAATAGAAAGGAACTGCTAGCTTTTGGTAGCAGTTTTCACTTATGTTTGAAATTTTTAAATCCTATCAGTTTAATCAAGAAAAGGCTCATGCTTATGGTTTTGTAAAAAATGCGGGAGTGTGGACCTATAGTTGCCAGATTTTGCAGGGTGACTTTATCATGACAGTCTCCATCACTGCTGATAATGTGAGTTTTCAGGTCTTTGACCAGGAAACTGGTGATCTCTATCCTCAAGTTCATATGGAAAGCATGAGGGGAAGTTTTGTAGGAAGTGTCCGTGAGGCTTGTCTGGAGATTCTTTACCAGATTCGAAAGGCTTGTTTTGAGGTACAGGATTTTATCTGTCCTCAAACTAAGCGTATCATGGCTCAGATTCAGGAAAAGTATGGCAATCAGTTGGAGTATCTATGGGAAAAATCACCTGATACGGCAGTGTTAAGACATGAAGGCAATAAAAAATGGTATGCTGTTTTGATGAGAATACCTTGGGATAGGCTGGAAAAGGGTAGAGAAGGTTTAGTCGAAGCAGTCAACCTCAAACATTATCAAGTAGTGGATCTACTTTCACAAAAGGGCATTTATCCAGCTTTTCATATGAATAAACGTTACTGGATTAGTGTGGCGCTTGATGATACTTTGTCAGATGAAATGGTACTGGAATTGATAGAAAAAAGTTGGAATTTTACTTCTAAAAAATGAAAAATTTCAAGTATTTTCAATAATTTTCAATTAGCTAAATATTCTATACTGAAGAAATTTTCAGAAAATATTTGATTTTTTCTTGACAAGTAGTTTTGTCTATGCTAAAATACTAAACAAGATATCAAACGAAGGAGAAAGTCAAACATGAAAACAGCTAAGTTTAATCAATTTGCTTTGTTGTTGAGGTACTCGGGCTAGTGCAAAAAGCATTAGTCCTGTTTGGCTTACCAAGCGGGAGTGAATCAACATCTCGCTTGGATTTCTAAGCGAGATGTTTTTTTAAAACCATATTTGGAAAAGGGGAAATCTTATGAGAACAGTTGAATTTCTAGATACCAGCCTTCGGGATGGAGAGCAGACACCAGGTGTTAATTTTTCAATAAAGGAAAAAATTGCCATAGCAAGACAGCTGGAGAAATGGGGTATTTCAGCCATCGAAGCTGGTTTTCCAGCGGCTAGCCCAGACTCATTTACGGCAGTGCAGGAGATTGCTAAGGTCTTGAAGAAAACAGCGGTGACTGGTTTGGCACGCTCTGTCAAGTCTGATATTGATGCTTGTTACGAGGCCCTCAAGGATGCCAAGTATCCACAGGTTCACATCTTTATCGCTACCAGTCCGATTCATCGTAAGTATAAGCTCAATAAGAGCAAGGAAGAGATTCTAGAAGCTATTAAGGAGCATGTTTCTTATGCCCGTTCTAAGTTTGAGATTGTCGAATTCTCTCCTGAGGATGCGACCAGAACGGAGTTGGATTTCCTCTTACAAGTCGTTCAAACAGCGGTCGATGCAGGGGCGTCTTATATCAATATTCCTGATACGGTAGGATTTACCACACCAGAGGAATATGGAGCTATCTTCAAACACTTGATTGAGAATGTCAAGACAGATCGTCAGATTATCTATTCACCACACTGTCATGATGACCTCGGAATGGCAGTAGCTAATAGCCTTGCTGCTGTCAAGAATGGTGCAGGACGTGTCGAAGGGACTATCAACGGTATTGGGGAGCGAGCTGGAAATGCTGCTTTGGAAGAAATAGCAGTGGCCCTCAATATTCGCCAAGATTACTATCAAGCAGAAACTAGTATTGTTTTAAATGAAACCATCAATACGTCAGAAATGGTTTCTCGCTTCTCAGGTATTCCAGTTCCTAAAAACAAGGCTGTGGTCGGTGGCAATGCCTTTTCTCACGAATCTGGTATTCACCAAGACGGAGTCCTTAAAAATCCTCTTACCTATGAAATCATCACTCCTGAATTAGTCGGTGTTAAGAGTAATAGTCTTCCGCTTGGAAAATTGTCTGGTCGCCATGCCTTTGTTGAGAAACTAAGAGAACTGGCCCTAGACTTTACAGAAGAGGACATCAAACCACTCTTTGCTAAGTTCAAGGCATTGGCCGATAAGAAACAAGAAATCACAGATGCAGATATTCGAGCGCTGGTCGCTGGAACTATGGTTGAAAACCCAGAAGGCTTCCACTTTGATGATTTACAACTGCAAACCCATGCAGATAATGACATTGAAGCACTCGTTAGCCTAGCTAATATGGATGGTGAGAAGGTCGAATTTAATGCGACAGGGCAAGGTTCTGTTGAGGCTATCTTCAACGCTATCGACAAGTTCTTTAATCAATCTGTCCGTTTGGTGTCCTATACCATTGATGCGGTGACAGATGGAATTGATGCCCAAGCTCGGGTCTTGGTCACTGTTGAAAACAGAGATACAGAAACCATCTTTAATGCAGCGGGTCTTGATTTCGATGTGTTGAAGGCTTCGGCTATTGCCTACATCAATGCCAATACCTTTGTTCAAAAAGAGAATGCTGGTGAGATGGGACGCAGTGTTTCTTACCGCGATATGCCTAGTGTGTAAAGGAGAAGGCTATGATAAAGAAAATAGTAGCTCTAGCAGGGGACGGAATTGGACCAGAAATCATGGAGGCTGGTTTAGAGGTCCTGGAGGCTCTAGCTAAAAAAACAGGCTTTGTCTATGAAATAGACAAACGACCTTTTGGAGGTGCAGGTATTGATGCTGCAGGGCATCCCTTACCTGCTGAAACCCTCAAGGCAAGTAGAGAAGCAGATGCCATTCTCCTAGCGGCTATCGGGAGTCCTCAGTATGATGGAGCAGCGGTTCGGCCTGAACAAGGACTGCTGGCTCTACGTAAGGAACTCAATCTCTATGCTAATATTCGCCCTGTTAAGATTTTTGAGAGTCTCAAGCATTTGTCACCACTAAAATCAGAACGAATTGCTGGGGTTGACTTTGTCGTGGTGCGGGAGTTGACAGGTGGGATTTACTTTGGAGATCATATTCTTGAAGAGCGAAAAGCGCGTGATATCAACGACTATAGCTATGAGGAAGTGGAGCGGATTATTCGCAAAGCCTTTGAAATTGCAAGAAATCGCAGAAAAATCGTTACCAGCATTGATAAGCAAAATGTGTTGGCAACATCAAAACTTTGGCGGAAAGTAGCTGAGGAAGTCGCGCATGATTTTCCAGATGTGACCTTGGAACACCAGTTAGTGGACTCAGCTGCCATGCTTATGATTACCAATCCTGCCAAGTTTGATGTTATTGTAACGGAGAATCTTTTCGGAGATATTCTCTCGGATGAATCAAGCGTTCTATCTGGCACACTTGGAGTTATGCCATCAGCCAGTCATTCTGAAAATGGACCAAGTCTCTATGAACCTATTCACGGTTCAGCACCTGATATTGCTGGTCAAGGCATTGCAAATCCTATCTCCATGATTTTATCAGTGGCCATGATGTTGAGAGATAGTTTTGGTCGTTATGAGGATGCAGAGCGTATTGAGCGTGCTGTTGAAGCTAGTTTAGCGGCTGGCATTTTAACAAGAGATATAGGTGGACAGGCTTCGACTAAGGAAATGACAGAAGCTATTATTGCAAGGTTATGAAGTTAGACGAAAGAATTACTCTAGTCCTTTTGATTTGGAATGTCATGGTTTTCTTGATTTATGGCATTGACAAATCTAAGGCAAGGAGAAGAGTTTGGCGCATCCCAGAGAAAATCTTACTTATTTTAGCCTTTACTTGTGGTAGTTTTGGTGCCTGTTTGGCAGGAATCATCTTTCACCACAAGACTCGAAAATGGTATTTTAAAACAGTTTGGTTTCTCGGAATGGTGTCCACACTAGTAGCCTTATATTTTATTTGGAGGTAATGGATGGCAGGAAAATCGATTTTTGATAAATTATGGGACCGTCATGTCATCACAGGAGAAGAGGGGCAGCCCCAACTCATGTATGTGGATCAGCACTATATTCATGAAGTGACCAGCCCTCAGGCTTTTCAAGGATTACGAGACGCAGGTCGTAGATTGAGACGACCAGAATTGACATTTGGAACCTTTGACCACAATGTCCCGACAGTCAATATCTACGATATTCGAGATGTGATTTCTAAGGCTCAAATTGATAAGCTGGCTGAAAATGTTGAGGAGTTTGGGATCGAACATGCTGCCCACGGTTCTGAAAAACAGGGGATCGTTCATATGGTTGGTCCAGAAACAGGAAGGACGCAACCAGGAAAATTCATCGTCTGTGGAGATAGCCACACAGCAACCCACGGGGCTTTCGGAGCGATCGCTTTTGGAATTGGGACCAGTGAGGTCGAACATGTCTTCGCGACACAGACTCTCTGGCAGGTCAAACCCAAGAAAATGCTGGTAGAATTCACTGGTGTTCCTCAAAAAGGAGTTTATTCTAAGGATTTCATTCTAGCCTTGATTGCCAAGTACGGCGTTGCCTGTGGTGTTGGCTATGTGGTGGAATATCGGGGACAAGCGATTGATGCACTGAGCATGGAAGAGCGAATGACTATCTGCAATATGTCCATCGAGTTTGGTTCTAAGATGGGGATTATGAATCCGGACCAAACCACCTATGACTATCTTAAGGGACGAGAATGTGTTCCAGAGGACTTTGAAGAGGCTGTGGCGGATTGGAAAACAATTGTCAGTGATGAGGATGCCGTTTATGATAAGGTTATCCAGATGGATGTCTCAGACTTGGCTCCTATGGTGACCTGGGGAACCAACCCTGCTATGGGTGTTGACTTTGACAGTAGTTTCCCAGAAATTAAGGATATGAATGATGAACGAGCCTACAATTATATGGATTTGGAACCAGGTCAAAAGCCAGCTGATATTGAACTAGGTTATATCTTTATCGGCTCTTGTACAAATGCTCGTCTCAGCGACTTGCAACTGGCTGCGCGATTTGTTGAAGGGAAGAAAATAGCTCCTAATTTAACAGCTATCGTAGTTCCAGGCTCTCGTCCTGTCAAACGAGCTGCTGAGAAGTTGGGCTTGGACAAGGTTTTCCTAGATGCTGGTTTTGAGTGGAGAGACCCAGGTTGTTCTATGTGCCTAGGGATGAATCCAGACAAGGTCCCTGATGGTGTCCACTGCGCCTCAACAAGCAACCGCAACTTTGAAGACAGACAGGGATTTGGTGCTAAAACCCACCTCTGCAGTCCAGCCATGGCAGCAGCAGCAGCTATTGCAGGGCGCTTTGTAGATGTTCGACAAATGCCAGAAGCCCAGTAAGGAGAGGATATGGAGAAATTTACAGTTTATACGGGAACGACCGTTCCTCTCATGAATGATAACATCGACACTGACCAAATCCTACCCAAGCAGTTTCTCAAGTTAATTGATAAAAAAGGTTTTGGTAAGTACCTCATGTATGCTTGGCGTTATCTGGATGACAAATATACTGAGGACCCAGACTTTGTCTTTAACCGACCTGAATATCGCAAAGCCAGTATTCTCATATCAGGGGATAACTTTGGCGCAGGATCGTCCAGAGAGGGCTCTAGCGGACTATGGTTTTAAGGTCGTAATTGCAGGATCTTTTGGTGATATTCATTACAATAATGAACTTAATAATGGCATGTTGCCTATTGTACAGCCCAGAGAGGTTCGAGAGAAACTAGCTCAGCTACAACCAAGTGACCAGGTAACTGTGGACTTGGAACAACAAAAAATCATCTCACCAGTTGGAGAATTCACTTTTGAAATTGATAGCGAGTGGAAACACAAGCTCTTAAATGGTTTGGATGATATCGGTATTACCTTGCAGTATGAAGATTTGATTGCTGCTTATGAAAAACAACGACCAGCCTACTGGCAGGATTAGAAGAAAAATAGAAAAGGAAATAGAACTATGACAAAACACATTCAATGGAACGGAACACTTTCACAAGAAGGCTATGAGATTTTAAAAGGTGAGGGCGGATGTATCGTTTGCCCTACTAAAGTTGGTTATATCATCATGACTAGCGATAAGGCAGGACTTGAGCGTAAGTTCGCAGCTAAAGAGCGTAACCGTAACAAACCAGGTGTTGTTCTCTGCGGTAGCATGGATGAGCTTCGCGCTTTAGCACAACTCAACCCAGAAATTGAAGCCTTTTACCAAAAACATTGGGACGAAGACATTCTTCTTGGTTGTATCCTTCCATGGAAACCAGAAGCCTTTGAAAAACTCAAAGCGTATGGGGATGGCCGTGAAGAACTTATGACGGACGTGCGTGGTACTAGCTGTTTCGTTATCAAATTTGGGAAAGCTGGTGAACAATTGGCTGCAAAACTTTGGGAAGAAGGAAAGATGGTTTACGCCTCATCTGCAAATCCATCTGGAAAAGGAAACCGTGGTAAGGTAGAAGGTATCGGAGAACGCATCGAAGGAGCAGTTGACCTTGTTATCGAGGCAGACGACTATGTGGCATCAATCCAGCCTGACAAAACGATTGAAACACGCTACGAGCAAGGTGTGATGGTCTCTATGGTCGATAAAGACGGCAAACTCATCCCGGAACAAGGAGGAGCACGTTCAACTTCACCAGCTCCAGTTGTGATTCGCAAAGGGCTTGACATTGATAAGATTATGATGCACCTGTCAGACACCTTTAACTCATGGGACTACCGTCAGGGAGAGTATTATTAGAATGTAGAGGAAGTGGGGAGAAAATAATCTCTCCTCTTTTTATTGTTATTTATACAATAAAATCCGAACGATATATTTTAAATTATAAAATTATTTGACAAAAACTGTACTTTGATTTATAATTAATTAAGGAAACGTCGGAAAAGGCGTAGTGATGCGAGAGCATAGGTAGGTCATTACAAAAGAAACGAGACATCGATATGTTAAATGAATTTCCAATTTTTGATTACGAAGATATTCAATTGATTCCAAATAAATGTGTGATTAAAAGCCGTGCAGAAGCGGATACAAGTGTCACTCTAGGAAATCACACTTTTAAACTACCTGTTGTGCCAGCTAACATGCAGACGATTTTGGATGAAAATGTAGCAGAGCAACTGGCTAAAGGTGGTTACTTCTACATTATGCATCGTTTTGATGAGGCAGGACGTATTCCTTTTATTAAACGCATGCACGATCAAGGGCTCATTGCTTCTATCTCTGTCGGTGTTAAGGATTATGAGTATGATTTTGTTAGCCAGCTCAAGGCTGATGCTCCTGAGTACATCACGATTGATATCGCTCATGGTCATGCAGATAGTGTGATTTCTATGATTCAACACATCAAGAAAGAATTGCCAGATACTTTTGTCATTGCTGGAAATGTGGGAACACCAGAAGCCGTTCGTGAATTGGAAAATGCTGGTGCGGATGCTACTAAGGTTGGAATCGGTCCTGGTAAGGTTTGTATCACCAAGGTCAAGACAGGTTTTGGTACAGGTGGTTGGCAGTTGGCAGCCCTTCGCTGGTGTGCCAAGGCTGCACGTAAACCGATTATTGCTGATGGAGGAATTCGTACTCACGGTGATATTGCCAAGTCTATCCGCTTCGGTGCTAGCATGGTCATGATTGGTTCCCTCTTTGCAGGACACATAGAAAGTCCAGGGAAAACGATTGAAGTCGATGGCGAACAGTTCAAAGAATACTACGGTTCAGCCTCACAATATCAAAAAGGTGCTTACAAAAATGTGGAGGGCAAACGTATCTTGCTTCCTGCCAAAGGTCATTTACAAGATACTTTAACTGAGATGGAACAAGACCTTCAAAGTGCTATTTCTTATGCAGGTGGACGTCAGGTTGCTGACCTTAAACACGTTGATTATGTGATCGTGAAAAACTCTATCTGGAATGGGGATGCTTCCCACTAAGACGGGCTATCCGTCTAGAAAAAAACTTGTTATTAGAGCAAATTTCTGTTATAATAAAACAAGTTTCCACCCTTAGTGTAATGGATATCACGTAAGATTCCGGTTCTTGAGATGGGGGTTCGATTCCCTCAGGGTGGATGTAAACATCCTAAAAAAGCCTTTAATAGGGCTTTTTGTTTACACAGCCCTAAATTGGCCCTTAAAACTGAAAATCTCTTTTTAAAGAATTCCTAAATGCTCTCCAGTCCCGTTTTAAAGTGACTCAGGGGGCTTTTTTTGATATAATAAAAAGGACTGTTATCAGTTAGAAAGAGGTTGGTATGAAAGAATTACAAACTGTACTAAAGAACCATTTTGCAATCGAATTTGCAGACAAAAATTTACTGGAGACTGCCTTTACTCATACGAGTTATGCCAATGAGCACCGCCTCTTAAAAATTTCACACAATGAACGCTTGGAATTTTTAGGAGACGCTGTTCTACAGTTATTGATTTCAGAATATCTGTATAAAAAATATCCTAAAAAGCCTGAGGGTGATTTGTCCAAACTCCGTGCCATGATTGTTCGCGAGGAGAGTTTGGCTGGTTTTGCGCGTGATTGCCAGTTTGATCAGTTTATCAAGCTGGGTAAGGGGGAAGAAAAGTCTGGTGGGCGCAATCGTGATACCATTCTTGGTGATGCCTTTGAAGCCTTTCTTGGTGCCCTCCTTTTGGACAAGGATGTGGCCAAGGTCAAGGAATTTATCTACAAAGTCATGATTCCTAAGGTTGAAACAGGCGAATTTGAAATGATTACAGACTACAAAACCCATCTACAAGAGTTACTTCAGGTCAATGGAGATGTGGCTATCCGTTATCAGGTGATTTCTGAAACGGGTCCTGCCCACGATAAGGTCTTTGATGTAGAAGTTCTTGTCGAAGGTAAGAGCATTGGTCAAGGTCAAGGTCGTTCTAAGAAATTAGCAGAGCAGGAAGCTGCCAAAAATGCCGTTGAGAAAGGGCTGGATTCATGTATTTAAAGGAAATCGAAATTCAGGGATTCAAGTCTTTTGCTGACAAGACTAAGGTCGTCTTTGATCAAGGTGTGACGGCAGTCGTTGGACCCAATGGATCTGGAAAGTCGAATATTACAGAAAGTCTGCGTTGGGCCTTGGGGGAGTCAAGTGTTAAAAGTCTCCGTGGAGGCAAGATGCCAGATGTCATCTTTGCTGGAACAGAAAGTCGCAAACCGCTCAATTATGCTTCTGTAGTTGTGACTCTGGATAATAATGATGGATTTATCAAGGATGCAGGTCAAGAAATCAGGGTAGAACGCCATATCTATCGTAGCGGAGATAGCGAATACAAGATTGATGGTAAGAAAGTCCGTCTGCGTGATATTCATGACCTTTTCTTGGATACAGGTTTGGGACGCGATTCCTTCTCAATTATTTCTCAAGGGAAGGTTGAGGAGATTTTTAATTCTAAGCCTGAGGAACGCCGTGCCATTTTTGAAGAAGCTGCAGGAGTTTTGAAATACAAGACTCGTAGAAAAGAGACAGAGAGCAAACTGCAGCAAACTCAGGATAATTTAGACCGCTTAGAGGACATTATCTACGAGTTGGATAATCAAATCAAGCCTCTTGAGAAGCAAGCTGAAAATGCTCGTAAGTTTCTGGATTTGGAAGGTCAACGCAAGGCTATTTATTTAGACGTGCTGGTTGCTCAAATCAAGGAAAATAAGGCTGAACTAGATTCGACAGAAGAAGAGTTGGCTCAGGTTCAGGAACTTTTGACGAGCTACTATCAAAATCGTGAAAAATTAGAAGAAGAAAATCAAACTCTTAAAAAGCAACGCCAAGATTTACAGGCTGAAATGGCTAAAGACCAGGGCAGTTTGATGGACTTGACTAGTCTGATTAGTGATTTAGAGAGAAAATTAGCCCTATCGAAATTAGAATCTGAGCAAGTAGCTCACAATCAACAGGAAGCACAAGCTCGTTTGGCTGCTTTGGAAGATAAGAGAAAATCACTCAGCAAAGAAAAATCTGATAAGGAAAGCTCTTTGGCACTTTTAGAGGAAAATCTAGTCCAAAATAATCAAAAACTCAATCGTTTAGAAGCTGAATTACTGGCTTTTTCAGATGATCCTGATCAGATGATTGAGCTTTTACGTGAACGCTTTGTAGCTCTTTTACAGGAAGAAGCAGATGTCTCAAACCAACTGACTCGTATTGAGAATGAGTTGGAAAATAGCCGTCAGCTTTCTCAAAAACAAGCAGATCAACTACAAAAACTGAAAGAACAGCTGGCTACAGCTAAAGAGAAGGCTAGTCAGCAAAAAGAAGAGCTTGAAACTGCCAAGGAGCAGGTTCAGAAATTATTAGCAGACTATCAAGTCTGTGCTAAGGAACAAGAGGAGCAAAAATCTTCCTATCAAGCTCAACAAAGTCAACTCTTTGACCGTCTGGACAGTCTTAAAAACAAGCAGGCTAGAGCTCAAAGTTTGGAAAACATCCTGAGAAATCACAGTAACTTTTATGCAGGTGTTAAGAGTGTTCTTCAAGAAAAAGACCATCTTGGCGGAATTATTGGTGCAGTCAGTGAGCACCTGACTTTTGATGTGCATTATCAAACTGCTCTAGAGATTGCGCTTGGCGCCAGCAGTCAGCATATCATCGTAGAAGATGAAGAGTCGGCAACCAAGGCGATTGATTTCCTCAAACGCAACAGAGCCGGTCGTGCGACCTTTCTTCCATTGACGACTATCAAGGCGCGTACGATTTCTAGTCAGAACCAAGATGCGATCGCTGCAAGTTCAGGATTTCTGGGCATGGCAGATGAGTTAGTTACTTTCGATACTAGACTGGAAGCTATTTTCAAGAACTTGCTAGCTACGACGGCCATCTTTGATACCGTAGAACATGCGCGTGCAGCAGCTCGCCAAGTTCGTTACCAGGTTCGTATGGTGACTTTAGATGGGACAGAGTTGCGCACAGGTGGTTCCTATGCAGGTGGAGCCAATCGCCAGAATAACAGCATTTTCATCAAGCCAGAACTGGAGCAATTACAAAAAGAAATTGCTGAAGAAGAAGCAAGTCTTCGTTCAGAAGAGGCGACTTTGAAGACCTTGCAAGATGAGATGGCTAGATTGACCGAATCATTAGAAGCTATCAAATCTCAAGGAGAGCAGGCTCGTATTCAGGAGAAAGGCTTGTTCCTCGCTTATCAGCAGACCAGTCAGCAAGTCGAAGAATTAGAAACTCTTTGGAAACTCCAAGAAGAGGAATTAGATCGTCTTTCTGAAGGAGATTGGCAAGCAGATAAGGAAAAATGCCAAGAACGCCTTGCTACTATTGCCAGTGACAAGCAAAATCTGGAAGCTGAGATTGAAGAGATTAAGTCTAACAAAAATGCCATTCAAGAACGCTATCAAAACTTGCAGGAAGAGGTAGCGCAAGCTCGCCTGCTTAAGACAGAACTGCAAGGGCAAAAACGTTATGAAGTAGCTGATATTGAGCGTTTAGGCAAAGAATTGGACAATTTAGATATCGAACAAGAGGAAATCCAGCGCCTTCTTCAAGAAAAGGTTGACAATCTTGAGAAAGTTGATACAGAATTGCTCAGTCAACAGGCGGAAGAAGCCAAAATGCAGAAAATAAATCTCCAACAAGG
The DNA here is from genome assembly GCF_000257865.1 of Streptococcus mitis SK575. GTDB lineage: Bacteria > Bacillota > Bacilli > Lactobacillales > Streptococcaceae > Streptococcus > Streptococcus mitis_CQ. Next base: position 40,833 of record NZ_AICU01000012.1, read on the forward strand.
TTTGATTCGTAAGCAGTTTGAGTTGGATGATATCGAGGGTCAACTGGATGATATTGCTAGTCATTTGGATCAGGCTCGCCAGCAGAATGAAGAGTGGATTCGCAAGCAAACTCGTGCTGAAGCCAAGAAAGAAAAGGTCAGCGAGCGCTTGCGCCATCTACAAAGTCAATTAACAGACCAGTATCAGATTAGCTATACAGAAGCTTTAGAAAAGTCTCATGAGTTGGAAAATCTCAATCTGGCGGAGCAAGAGGTTAAAGATTTAGAGAAGGCTATTCGCTCACTGGGTCCTGTCAATTTGGAAGCTATTGAACAGTATGAAGAAGTCTACAACCGTCTGGATTTCCTAAATAGCCAACGTGATGACATTTTATCAGCTAAAAACTTGCTGCTTGAAACCATTACAGAGATGAATGATGAGGTCAAGGAACGCTTTAAATCAACCTTTGAAGCTATTCGTGAATCCTTTAAAGTGACCTTCAAGCAGATGTTTGGTGGAGGTCAAGCAGACCTGATTTTGACTGAGGGAGACTTGCTGACAGCTGGGGTTGAGATTTCAGTCCAACCACCAGGTAAGAAAATTCAGTCGCTTAACCTCATGAGTGGTGGTGAAAAAGCCTTATCAGCTCTTGCTTTGCTCTTCTCTATCATTCGAGTTAAGACTATCCCGTTTGTTATCTTGGATGAGGTAGAGGCTGCACTGGATGAAGCTAATGTTAAGCGTTTTGGGGATTACCTCAATCGATTTGACAAGGACAGCCAGTTCATCGTTGTAACCCACCGTAAAGGAACCATGGCAGCGGCTGATTCCATCTATGGAGTGACCATGCAAGAGTCAGGTGTCTCAAAAATTGTTTCAGTTAAGTTAAAAGATTTAGAAAGTATTGAAGGATGACAATTAAACTAGTAGCAACGGATATGGACGGAACTTTTCTAGATGGAAACGGACGCTTTGATATGGATCGCCTCAAGTCTCTCTTGGCTTCCTACAAGGAAAAAGGGATTTACTTTGCGGTGGCTTCGGGGCGCGGATTTTTATCTCTAGAAAAATTATTTGCTGATGTTCGTGATGACATTATTTTCATCGCGGAAAATGGCAGTTTGGTCGAATATCAAGGTCAAGACTTGTATGAAGCGACTATGTCTCGTGACTTTTATCTGGCAACTTTTGAAAAGCTGAAAACGTCACCTTATGTAGATATCAATAAACTGCTCTTGACGGGAAAAAAGGGAGCTTATGTTCTAGATACGGTTGATGAGACCTATTTAAAAGTGAGTCAGCACTATAATGAAAATATTCAAAAAGTAGCGAATTTGGAAGCTATCACAGATGACATTTTCAAATTTACAACCAACTTCACAGAAGAAACGCTAGAAGCTGGAGAAGCTTGGGTCAATGAACATGTTCCTGGTGTTAAGGCCATGACAACTGGCTTTGAATCTATTGATATTGTTCTGGACTATGTCGATAAGGGTGTGGCTATTGTTGAATTAGCTAAAAAACTTGGCATCACAATGGATCAGGTTATGGCTTTTGGAGACAATCTTAATGACTTACACATGATGCAGGTTGTGGGACATCCTGTAGCTCCTGAGAATGCACGACCAGAAATTTTAGAATTAGCAGAAACTGTGATTGGTCACCATAAGGACCAGTCGGTTATAGCTTATATGGAGGGTTTATAATGGCAGATATAAAATTGATTGCATTGGACTTGGACGGGACCTTGCTGACTACTGATAAAAGGCTGACGGATCGTACCAAGGCAACCTTGAAAGCTGCGCGTGATCGTGGTATCAAGGTCGTTTTGACAACTGGTCGTCCCTTAAAAGCTATGGATTTCTTTCTCCATGAGCTAGGGACTGACGGTCAAGAAGATGAGTATACGATTACTTTTAATGGTGGTTTGGTTCAGAAAAATACAGGTGAAATCCTTGATAAAACAGTCTTTTCATATGATGATGTGGCACGCTTGTATGAAGAAACAGAGAAATTATCACTGCCTCTTGATGCCATCTCAGAAGGAACTGTTTATCAAATTCAATCCGACCAAGAAAGTCTTTATGCCAAATTTAATCCAGCTTTGACTTTTGTTCCAGTGGACTTTGAAGACTTGTCTAGTCAAATGACCTACAATAAATGCGTGACTGCCTTTGCTCAAGAACCCTTGGATGCAGCCATTCAGAAGATTTCTCCAGAATTGTTTGACCAATATGAAATCTTTAAATCACGTGAAATGTTGCTAGAATGGTCACCAAAGAATGTTCATAAAGCAACAGGTTTAGCAAAACTAATCAGCCATCTTGGAATTGACCAAAGTCAAGTGATGGCATGTGGTGACGAGGCCAATGACCTTTCTATGATTGAGTGGGCAGGACTCGGTGTTGCCATGCAAAACGCTGTTCCTGAAGTCAAGGCAGTCGCAAATGTGGTGACTCCAATGACCAATGATGAGGAAGCTGTCGCCTGGGCTATCGAAGAATATGTGCTAAAGGAGAACTAAGATATGGGATTATTTGACCGTCTATTCGGAAAAAAAGAAGAACCTAAAATCGAAGAAGTTGTAAAAGAAGCTCTGGAAAATCTTGATTTGTCTGAAGATACGGAGCCTGCTCTTACAGAAGTTGAGGAAGTTCCTCAAGAAGAAGCAGCAATTGAAAGTTCTGAAGAAGTTGCGCTCCAAGAAGAGGAAAATCAAGATACAGTTGAAGAAAGTCAGGATTCAGAGCCAGCTGTAGAGGTTCATCAAGAAGAAGTCGAAGTATTACCAAACTCAGAAGAAGTCACAGAGGAAGAGAAGACTGAGCTTCTAGAGACTGTAGAAGAAAATAGTTCTGAAGTGCTTGAACCAGAAATGACTCAAGCAGAAGAAACTGTTCAGGAAAAATATGACCGCAGTCTTAAGAAAACTCGTACAGGCTTCGGAGCTCGCTTGAACGCTTTCTTTGCTAATTTCCGTTCTGTTGACGAAGAATTTTTCGAGGAACTGGAAGAACTGCTCATCATGAGTGACGTTGGTGTACAGGTCGCTTCTAATTTAATTGAGGAACTACGCTACGAAGCCAAGCTTGAAAACGCCAAGAAACCTGATGCACTTCGCCGTGTCATCATTGAGAAATTGGTTGAGCTTTATGAAAAGGATGGCAATTACGATGAACGTATCCACTTCCAAGATGGCTTGACAGTCATGCTCTTTGTTGGTGTGAATGGTGTTGGGAAAACAACTTCTATCGGAAAACTAGCTCACCGCTACAAAGAAGAAGGCAAGAAGGTCATGCTGGTTGCGGCAGATACCTTCCGTGCGGGGGCAGTAGCCCAGCTTGCTGAATGGGGCCGTCGTGTGGATGTTCCAGTTGTGACGGGACCTGAAAAAGCTGACCCAGCCAGTGTAGTCTATGATGGCATGGAACGTGCCGTGGCTGAAGGTATCGATATTCTCATGATTGATACTGCTGGTCGTTTGCAAAACAAGGACAACCTCATGGCTGAGTTGGAAAAGATTGGCCGTATCATCAAACGTGTTGTGCCAGAAGCCCCTCATGAAACCTTCTTGGCACTTGATGCATCAACAGGTCAGAATGCCTTGGTACAGGCCAAAGAATTTTCAAAAATCACTCCTTTAACAGGAATTGTCTTGACTAAGATTGATGGAACTGCTCGAGGTGGTGTTGTTCTAGCCATCCGTGAAGAACTCCATATTCCTGTAAAATTGATTGGTTTTGGTGAAAAAATCGATGATATTGGAGAATTTAACTCAGAAAACTTTATGAAGGGTCTCTTGGAAGGCTTAATCTAATATTTTGATTTTTAAAAATGTGGAGATGTATTTATGAAATATATTAGTTGGAATAAAATTACCAAAGTTAGCTTGACAGGTTTATTAATATGTGGGGCAACTTTATGTGAAAAAGCTCAAGCTGAAGAGAATAATAACTATTCGGGTGTAACGGAAAATTTGATTAATACTACTGTCGATGTTGATCCACCTGAATTTGTATCTCTAACTTCAGATAAGACAGAAGTGAGATCAGGTGAA
>NZ_AICU01000013.1:0-13268 GCF_000257865.1 Streptococcus mitis SK575
CAAAGCTGACGTAGTTTGAATTTGATTTTCGAAGAGTATTAGAAACATTTTATAAAGACCATCAACTCAAACCCTTCATATCGCCTGAACGAGATTTAGATGCTTGGCTCCTAAATCCTAAGCCCGTTCCCAAACGAAATATCAAGAATTTTAAGAACGATATCTACTAATTAATTTATAAAATATGAATTAATAGATTCTAAATAGGGGAATAATTTAGTTCTGTAAAAATTAACTTCTACACCTACAAAGCTTATTCTGACAGACTTTATAACAGTTTAAGAAAAAAGTAGAGATTCATACAGTATCTAGATTTTCCAAAAATTCTTTATCATCAAATATTATTAACGAAACTATCCAAACCAAATTCGATACATTGCTTCAAAGAATTCTTTAGTTGTTTGACTAGCCAGAGCTTTTATTAAAAAATTTTTTCAAATAATTGCCACCTTGGCACATAAATTCTTGCTTTCCAAATTTAAATGTGATATATTTATAACATAAAATTTAAATGTTATATATTTATAACACAAAAAAGGAGTCTATCATGAAAAAAAGTCAAAAAATGCGTGGCCTCATTGCAATGATTGCCGTAGCTCTCTTTATTGATTTTATTGTTTTATTTGGTTCTAATCTTAGTTGGGGACCCAAGTTAGTTATTACTGGTATTTCAGTGTCAGGTCAAATTGTAGCTATTTGGAGCTGGCTACATAAGAGCCAGAAAGGTAAGGGAAAGATTATTTTTGACTTGTCTGCTAAACTTTACACGATACTTGTGTTTGCAGCAAGCATTTTTTATACAGTAGGGATTTGGGTTGCGACCCCAAGCGTAAGTTCTGGTATTAAAGAATGGATTTTAGGAATTGGCCTCGTTATTGAAGTGATTGTATTTGGTTTTTTCTCTTTGAAAAATGTCAAGGAAACTCCGGACGAACGCTTTTATGCTAATTTAGCAAAGACAGCTAGCTTGATGTTTGTTTTTATACTAGGTACACTGATGATCCTATCAGTTATCATTGGGTATATGGGGTCTCTCACTCTTTACATGGGACAGATATTTATTAGCATAGCTGTCTTGATTTGCATCTTTGCGGTTGTCTATCTTATCTTGGAACGTAGAGGATAAGCATGGCCAAAGAAAGCAAGATTATTACTAATCTCAAATCTGTTCGTGAGTCCACAGGCATGACCCAGCAGGAGTTAGCCGACCGCATCGGCATGCGACGCGAGACAATTCTGCACTTGGAAAATAACCGTTACAATCCTTCGCTGGAAATGGCTCTTAAAATTGCTCAAGTTTTTAATCTAAAAGTAGAAGACCTCTTTGAACTCAGACAGCAAGAGGAAGCATAATTCTTTTCGAGACCTAGTATTAAGTTCACTGATTAATTAGGAATCGAAGCCAAAAGAAAAAATCCTTTGAAAATGTGCTCTTTTAAAATATAGTAATTCTTTCGAATTAACGTTTACTAATTATGATGCTTTACGAGCTTTCTTAAGATCTGGTTTCCTAAATACTTTGAGTACACTTATGGTATTGATAACCCTAAACATCTAAAAACTCTGGTAGAAAAAGGGTATGCTCTTGTCGAAACTTCTTTTGACTCACTTGACCATCTAAATACTACCATGAAAATGAATATTCTGAAAAGCAAGGGAATTACAGGACTTTCTAAAATGAAGGCTACCGATCTGGAGCAAGCCCTTCATGACCATTTTTCAGAAGAAGAATTAGCAATCGTGGCTACGAATTGACTCCAAAGGGGGAGCAGATACTGGAACAATACAAGGGAATTATCGACCGTCATCCAAAGAAAAATCTCTAAGCAAGCGATTTTTGGATTGACTTTCTCTAAAACTACCTTGTCACTAACATTTGAAATCCACTTCCTTTTAGGGTACAATGGTAGAAATGAATTTTTGAGAGGAATAGAATGAAAAAACTAGCAACCCTTCTTTTACTATCAACTGTAGCCCTAGCTGGATGTAGCAGCATCCAACGCAGTCTGCGTGGTAATGACTATGTTGATTCTAGCTTGGCCGCTGAGGAAAGCTCCAAGGCAGCAGCCCAATCTGCCAAGGAGTTAAACGATGCCTTAACAAACGAAAACGCCAATTTCCCACAACTATCTAAAGAAGTTGCTGAGGACGAGGCTGAAGTGATTCTCCACACAAGTCAAGGAGATATCCGTATCAAACTCTTCCCTAAACTCGCTCCTCTAGCAGTTGAAAACTTCCTTACTCATGCCAAAGAAGGCTACTATAACGGTATTACCTTCCACCGTGTCATCGATGGATTTATGATCCAAACCGGAGATCCCAAAGGAGACGGTACAGGTGGTCAGTCCATCTGGCATGACAAGGATAAGACTAAAGACAAGGGAACTGGTTTCAAAAACGAGATTACTCCTTATTTGTATAACATCCGTGGTGCTCTTTCTATGGCTAATACTGGTCAACCAAACACCAATGGTAGCCAGTTCTTCATCAACCAAAATTCTACAGATATCTCTGCTAAACTCCCTACAAGCAAGTATCCAAAGAAAATCATCGAAGCCTACAAAGAAGGTGGAAACCCTAGTCTAGATGGCAAACACCCAGTCTTTGGTCAAGTGATTGACGGTATGGATGTTGTGGATAAGATTGCCAAAGCCGAAAAAGATGAAAAAGACAAGCCAACTACTGCTATCACAATCAATAGCATCGAAGTGGTGAAAGACTACAATTTTAAATCTTAAAAACCAAAAAAATACAGTATCCACATTCGGTACTGTATTTCTTTTACTCTCATTCTTAAGTTAAATTATTAAAATCCCAGATTTGGTCCATCCAGCCTTCATAGAAGTCTGGTTCGTGGCAGACCATAAGAATAGATCCCTTGTATTCTTTAAGAGCGCGTTTGAGTTCATCCTTGGCATCCACATCCAAGTGGTTGGTTGGCTCGTCCAGCACTAAAACGTTGTTTTCACGATTCATCAAGAGACAGAAACGCACTTTTGCTTGTTCCCCACCTGACAAGACCTGAATTTGACTTTCGATATGCTTAGTTGTCAAACCACAACGGGCAAGGGCTGCACGAACTTCTGCTTGGTTGAGAGCTGGAAAGGCATTCCAAACAGCTTCAAGAGGAGTTTGGCGATTACCGCCTTCTACTTCCTGTTCAAAATAACCGAGTTCTAGGTAGTCACCGCGTTCAACTTCCCCAGCAATAGGTGGGATAATGCCCAATAGGGACTTCAAGAGAGTTGTTTTCCCGATACCATTTGCCCCGATAATAGCAACCTTTTGATTACGTTCAAAGGTAAGATTTAAAGGCTTGGTCAGAGGACGATCATAACCAATTTGCAAATCCTTGGCTTGGAAAATAAAGCGCCCTGGTGTACGAGCCGGTTTGAAATCAAAGGATGGTTTTGGTTTCTCACTTTGCAGTTCGATAATATCCATCTTATCCAATTTCTTCTGACGGGACATGGCCATGTTTCGTGTTGCAACACGCGCTTTGTTTCGAGCTACGAAGTCCTTGAGGTCTGCAATCTCTTTCTGCTGACGTTCGTAGGCTGCCTCTAGCTGAGATTTCTTCATAGCATAGACTTCTTGGAACTGGTAGTAGTCACCAGAATAACGCGTCAGCTGTTGATTTTCCACATGGTAGACAATATTAATCACATCGTTCAGGAAGGGAATATCGTGTGAAATAAGAACAAAGGCATTTTCATAGTTTTGGAGATAGCGCTTGAGCCAGTCAATATGCTCAGCATCCAAGTAGTTGGTCGGCTCGTCCAACAGCAAGATATCAGGCTTTTCAAGGAGAAGTTTTGCCAAAAGCACCTTGGTTCTTTGTCCACCTGACAAAGAAGTTACATCCGTATCCATGCCAAAGTCCATAACACCAAGGGCACGTGCCACTTCATCAATCTTAGCATCCAAGGTGTAGAAATCACGACTCTCCAGACGATCTTGGAGTTCTCCCACTTCTTCCATGAGAGCATCAACATCCGCACCGTCTTCAGCCATTTCCATATAGAGGTCATTGATACGGACTTCTGCTTTGAAAAGCTCATCAAAAGCAGTACGGAGAACATCGCGCACCGACTGCCCTTCAGCAAGGACGGAGTGCTGATCCAAGTAACCAGCGGTCACATATTTGGACCACTCAACCTTCCCTTCATCTGGCAGCATTTTACCAGTCACGATACTCATAAAGGTTGATTTTCCTTCACCATTGGCACCGACCAGGCCAATATGTTCTCCCTTGAGGAGACGGAAGGACACATCTTCAAAAATTGCACGGTCACCAAAACCGTGACTCAGATTTTTAACTTCTAAAATACTCATTTTAATTCCTTATCTTGTTTTTATGTAATCGTTTATAGAGGAGCCAAGCCAGATAGCCACCTAAGGTATTGGTCCACAAATCATCAATCTCAAAGACACGATTGAAATCAAAGAAAAAGTCCAAGACTAACTGCGTACACTCGATTCCAAGACTCACTAGAAAACTGAACAAAATCACTTTTCTTGTTTTCCGCAAATTTGGAAGGAGATAAAGGAGTTGGAAAACAAGAGGACAAAGCAAGAATACATTGAGGATATTTTGTAGAAAAATCCAACATAATTGTCCTATGTCACTCACCTCACCCAGTTTCCAGAGAGAATTGAAAGGAGTCAAAAGAAAAACCAGGCGTCCAAGATGCTGAATACCTGGAGTTTCCACCCCCACAGGAGAATGTTCTTGAGGAGTAAAGCAAAAGTAAACGATACAAATACTATAGAAAATGACTCCCCAGACCAAAACATGATTATAAGTCTTCTTCATCATTAAGGATTGACTGCTGCTACTGCTTTCTGGCGGTCACGTTTCATTGTATTGGAACGCAATTGTCCACAAGCTGCATCAATATCAGTACCATGCTCTTGACGAACAACACAGTTAACCCCTTTTTTCTTAAGCGTATCATAGAAGGCCAGGACGCGCTCTTTAGGACTACGGCTATATTGGTCATGCTCACTAACTGGATTGTAAGGAATCAAGTTTACATAAGACAATTTCTTGATATTCTTGAGCAATTCAGCCAATTCCAAGGCTTGTTCTACACCGTCATTAACCTCATTGAGCATGATATACTCAAAGGTCACACGGCGATTGGTTGTTTCGATGTAGTACTCAATAGCAGCAAAGAGTTTTTCAATCGGAAAGGCACGGTTAATCTTCATGATACTTGAGCGCAGTTCATTATTAGGTGCATGAAGGGAAACGGCAAGATTGACCTGAACACCTTCATTAGCAAAATCACGAATTTTATGGGCCAAACCTGAGGTTGAAACCGTAATGTGACGAGCACCGATGGCCATTCCCTTGTCATCATTGATAGTACGAACGAAATTCAAGACATTGTTGTAGTTATCAAATGGTTCACCAATCCCCATGACAACGATATGGCTGACGCGTTCGTCCTGACCACGCTCATCAAAGTATTTCTGAACCAGCATGATTTGCGCTACGATTTCACCGTTATTGAGGTCACGTTGTTTCTTAATCAAACCAGAAGCACAGAAGGTACAACCGATATTACAGCCGACCTGAGTGGTCACACAGACTGACAAACCATAGTGTTGACGCATGAGTACTGTCTCAATCAACATACCATCTGGCAATTCAAAAAGATATTTAACTGTCCCATCAGCAGACTCTTGAACGATACGTTGTTTCAAGGGATTAACCACAAACTGGTCATTAAGCTTAGCAATCAAATCCTTGGAAAGGTTAGTCATCTCTTCAAATGACTGGACACGTTTACGGTAAAGCCATTCCCAGATTTGATCTGCACGGAATTTCTTTTCTCCCTGCTCCAATACCCATTCCTGCATGGTTTGACGTGTTAAACTATAAATTGACGGTTTCATTTTTTCTCCTTATTCTCTACTCACTTCTGACGAATGACAAAATGACGTTGCCCCTTGTCCTCTTTCTGAGAATGCTGGTCTTTCTGACGACGTCTATTTTTCTTATCTGCATTCGGTTTTCGTTTGGTTTGAGTCGGTTTCTTTCCTTTTCTAGAAGGTGTTTCTTCTTCCTTCTTACGCATTTTCTTGTCAAACGATGCTCGCTTAGGGGCTTCATTTTCTAAGACAAAATAGGCACAACCATAACTACAATACTCTAAAAGGTAGTCTTGTAAACGACTGATTTTTTCAAGTTTTTCATCTGTTCGGTCATCCTTGTAAAAACCTCGTAGGCGAAGCTGTTCGTTGCTCCAGTCCCCCACGATATAATCAAACTTGGTTAAGACTTCTGAAAAACGCTGATTAAAAGCCGTCACATCAAAGGCATCCTTGATATTTTCCACCAAGGAAAAAGCTATCCCTTCCGTTTCAACCTTGTCCCCGTGTAAATGAAACTCAGGACCAGGAAACTTGTTATAGTTGTATAATTCAGGTGCAATTTCTTTTCGCATAGATATCCTTTTTTCACGATTACTTAATACTTTATTCTACCATAATTTCTATCAGTTAGCACGTTTCTCATAAAAATGAAAAAAGTCTGACGATTTTGTCAGACCAAAATAATATAACCTTAAAAAGAGAAGAACAATTCTTCCCTCCAACTATCATTATTTAGCAGCTGCGTACAATTCATCTACTTTGTTCCAGTTGATCACTGAGAAGAAAGCTTTGATGTAGTCAGGACGCACGTTGCGGTATTTCACGTAGTAAGCATGTTCCCAAACGTCCAAGCCCAAGATTGGTTTTTTACCTTCTGAGATTGGTGTGTCTTGGTTTGCTGTTGAAGTCACTTCAAGCTTCCCTTCTTTGTTGACAACAAACCATGCCCAGCCAGAACCAAAACGAGTTGTTGCTGCTGCAGTGAAGGCTGCTTGGAAGTCTTCAAATGAACCAAATGTTGCATCGATTGCTGCTGCAAGTTCTGCCGATGGAGCTGTTTTTTCAGGAGTCATCAATTCCCAGAAAAGAGCGTGGTTCAAGTGTCCGCCACCGTTGTTGATAAGTGCTTGACGGATATCAGCTGGAATAGATTCTACATCAGCAAGCAAGGCTTCAAGATCTTCACCGATTTCAGGGTGTTTTTCTAGAGCTGCATTGGCATTGTTGACATAAGTTTGATGGTGTTTGTCATGGTGCAAGTGCATTGTTTCCGCATCGATGTATGGTTCCAAAGCGTCGTATGCATATGGAAGTTCTGGTAAGATAATAGCCATCTGTAATACCTCTTTTTCTTTCTATATGAAAATGATAACGCAAACATTCACTTTTTTCAAGTTTTTTGCTTATAGATGAAGAAATCACTGAAATACTTTCTAATCATACTCTTCGAAAATTTCTTCAAACCGCGTCAACGTCGCCTTGCCGTAGATATGTTACTGACTTCGTCAGTCTTATCTACAACCTCAAAACAGTGTTTTGAGCTGACTTCGTCAGTTTCATCCGCGACCTCAAAAACATGTTTTGAGCTGACTTCGTCAGTCTTATCTACAACCTCAAAGCAGTGCTTTGAGCAACCTGCGACTAGTTTCCTAGTTTTCTCTTTGATTTTCATTGAGTATAAAATAAGCAAATCAGCAAGAAACCCACAACAAGATAATGTTGACGCGGGTTGTAGTTTCAAAAAAATGTCAATTGACCTGACTAGCAATCTGTAAGAGTGCCTTTTCAAAAAGGAAACCTTTTTCATAAAGACCTGTCTTAATCTGATAGTCTGTCTCAATCAAATAAGAAATAGCTTGCTTCAAAAAGCTCAAGGAAAGTCCTCGTGAATCCCTCAGCGCAAACTTAATCTGATAGGGATTTGGATTGCGTCCGAGAAAACTACCTAGACTACTTGCAATCTGAGATTCTGTTTGCCCAGACTCCGCCAAAATCTTCACCTGAGTAAAAGTCCGAAATTGTCCTAGCATGACTGCAATCAGTTTAATTTCATCTTCACCTTGCAAGGTCAAATCTCTAACCAAGTCACGCGCCTGATCCATCTTTTTAGTCAGAATAAACTGAGTTAAATCAAAAATATTGTCCTGTAAGGTCTTGGGAATTGCGTTGACAATATCCTCTTCCTCGATAACAGAGTCCATCTTATAGGACTGTAAAAAGAGGAGATTTTTCTGGATTTCGCTAAATTGAAAACCAGACTTGATGAGGAGATTTTCAAAAGAATGATTGCTAAACTGCAGACCTTGTTTCTGGCTCCACTTTTGGAAATACTGGCGCAATTCTTGTTCTTTGGCTTCTACTGCGTCAAAAACCTTAGCATCACGCTTCAGTAATTTAACCAATCGCCTTTTGCTATCCAGTTTTCCTTCCGCAAAGATCAACAACTTGGTTGTTGGTGAAGGGTTATCAAGGTATCCCTCAAATGACTTGAGTTCATCATCTGTTAAAAAGCGTTTCTTGGCTGTTGTGATATCGACAAAATGATCCAATATCACGATTTTCTCATCCGAAAAGAAAGGAAGGCTGACCAACTCCAGTTCCACATCCTTGTAAACTACTTCTTTCATATCAAAGTAGGCAAAGTTGAGGTCAGCAGAATCATAACCAATCTGTTTCAACACTTGACTCTTCATCACTTCAAACTGGCCCTGGTCTGTCCCTGTAAATAGGCTCAGACTAGGTAAATTTAATAAAGTCAACTTCTGACTTTCTTCAATGGCTAGCATCTTCTCTCCTTTCTTCTGATTTTTTAATGAATTTAGTCGATATAGCGTAATTTCCCACGGAAATCTTCTAGGCTTTCGTACCCTTTTTCCGCCATGATTTCTTTCAGTTCATTGGTAATGCGTTCGAAGGCACCGACGCCTTCTTTGTGAAGGGTAGTTCCCACCTGCACCATACTCGCTCCACAGAGGATATGTTCAAAGGCATCACGACCAGTCAAAACTCCACCTGTTCCGATTATTTGGATTTGAGGATTGAGACGTTGGTAGAAGGCGTGAACGTTAGCTAAAGCAGTTGGTTTAATATACTCCCCACCAATGCCCCCAAATCCATTTTTAGGACGAATAACGACGGACTCATCTTCTATATAAAGGCCGTTTCCGATAGAGTTAACGCAGTTGACAAACTTGAGCGGATATTTGTTGAAAATAGCTGCCGCTTGGTCAAAGTGAACAATGTCAAAATATGGTGGCAATTTAATTCCAAGAGGTTTGGTGAAGTAGGCAAACACCTCTGCCAAAATCCGGTCGGTTGTCTCAAAATCATAGGCAATCTGAGGTTTTCCTGGCACATTTGGACAAGAAAGGTTTAGCTCAGTCAGACCACAAAATTCACTCTCTTGGACTTTTTTCAAGATAGTATGGGTTTCCTCTGGAGACATACCGACCAGAGATAAGAAGAAAGTTCGGTTCGGCTCTTTTTCCTGCAAATCCAAAAGGTAGTCCAAATAATAGTCTAAGCCATTATTCGGCAAGCCCATAGAGTTGATAGAACCAAGTGGAACATCTTGATAACGTGGTTCAGGATTTCCCTGACGAAAGTCCAAGGTCGCTGTCTTTGTGACAAAGGTTCCTGCAACTGAGTTTTTAACCCCTTCTAGCTCCTCTATCGTCATACAAGCCACACCCGCCGCATTCATCAAGCAGTTGTCAAACTCAAAACCAGCAATTTGTGTTTTCGTTGATACCATGATTCTGATCCTCCAGATTCCTTTTATTGCTAATATTATACCATATTTTCAGATTTTCTCTTTAAGAAAGGCATTTATAAGAAAAACGTTCGTTTTTTATCTACTTTCAAAAAATCCCAAAAACTAAATTGAAAGAATTTTTAGAAAATTTTTGTTTTTTCTCTTTACAGTTAAAAAAAATTCTGCTATAATGACACACATAATTAAATTAGAATTTAAGGAGAACGATATGACATCTGCTAAAGAATATATCCAAAGCGTGTTTGAAACTGTAAAAGCTCGTAACGGGCACGAGGCTGAATTCCTCCAAGCTGTTGAAGAATTTTTCAACACTTTAGAACCTGTATTTGAAAAACACCCTGAGTATATCGAAGAAAATATCTTGGCACGTATCACTGAGCCAGAACGCGTGATTTCTTTCCGTGTTCCTTGGGTTGACCGTGATGGAAACATTCAAGTAAACCGTGGTTACCGTGTTCAATTCAACTCAGCTGTTGGACCATACAAAGGCGGACTTCGTTTCCACCCAACTGTTAACCAAGGGATTTTGAAATTCCTCGGATTTGAACAAATCTTCAAAAACGTCTTAACTGGACTTCCTATCGGTGGAGGTAAAGGTGGATCAGACTTCGATCCTAAAGGTAAAACAGATGCAGAAGTGATGCGCTTCTGCCAAAGCTTCATGACTGAATTGCAAAAACACATCGGACCATCACTTGACGTACCTGCTGGTGATATCGGTGTTGGTGGACGTGAAATTGGTTACCTTTACGGTCAATACAAACGCCTTAACCAATTTGATGCTGGTGTCTTGACTGGTAAACCTCTTGGATTTGGTGGTAGCTTGATTCGTCCAGAAGCAACTGGTTATGGTTTGGTTTACTACACTGAAGAAATGCTCAAAGCTAACGGTAATAGCTTTGCTGGTAAGAAAGTCGTTATTTCAGGTTCTGGTAACGTAGCTCAATACGCTCTTCAAAAAGCGACTGAACTTGGTGCAACTGTTATCTCTGTATCTGACTCAAATGGTTATGTCATCGATGAAAATGGTATCGACTTCGATCTTTTGGTTGATGTTAAAGAAAAACGTCGCGCTCGTTTGACTGAGTATGCAGCTGAGAAAGCAACCGCTACTTATCATGAAGGTTCTGTATGGACTTACGCTGGAAACTATGATATCGCGCTTCCATGTGCGACTCAAAACGAAATCAACGGTGAAGCAGCTAAACGTTTGGTTGCTCAAGGCGTTATCTGTGTATCTGAAGGTGCCAACATGCCAAGCGACCTTGAGGCCATCAAAGTTTACAAAGAAAATGGTATCTTCTATGGACCTGCCAAAGCTGCCAACGCTGGTGGTGTAGCCGTTTCAGCTCTTGAAATGAGCCAAAATAGCCTTCGCCTTTCATGGACTCGTGAAGAAGTTGATGGCCGTCTCAAAGACATCATGACAAACATCTTCAACACAGCTAAAACAACTTCAGAAACATACGGTCTTGATAAAGACTACCTTGCAGGAGCTAACATTGCTGCCTTTGAAAATGTAGCAAACGCTATGATTGCACAAGGTATTGTTTAAGATTCATTTGCTTAATCCTCAATCGCTTCGATTGGGGATTTTTATGTTGAATCCAAAAAACTCACCATTAACAGTGAGTTTTAACATCAGAATTTATTTTACTTTCATTAGGGCAGATGACAAACACTCAACAATCTCATCAACTGTTTCATCGATGTTTATAGTTCCTTCATCATTCAACATCATGGGAATAAGATAAGAAAAACTCAATGCTAAAATGTATCGAACAATTCTTTCATTTGACCAATTTAGAATAAGTCCTTTTTCTTTAAATTGATTTAAAACAGGGCTAATTGGTTCTATTATAGATTGAACAATAATATTTCCTAACTGGATAGAAAGATTTTTATCAATAAAAGAACGCCCCAAGAGAATTTTAACATGCATTTGATTCTTCTGAATAAAAAAGAGCCTATCTCGAACAATACTTTTTAAAAAGAAGGGAAAAGTTTCTTGATCTACTGTGAATTTCTTTTCTGAGAAATCCGCAATTACTTCTGGAATAACCTGTTCTAGAAAAGTAGATAAAATGGCTTCTAAAATACCTTCCTTTGTTTTAAAGTAACTAAAAACAGTTCCTTCTGACACTCCAGCACGTTCGGCAATAAGGCTGGACGTTGTATTCTCAAATCCAATTTCTGAGAATAATTTTAAGCTTGATAATAATACTCGACGTTGTTTCAAGCTCAAGTTGCTAACTTCTAACGTCTGAGCATACTTTTGTTCTAAACTTTCCATCGCTAGCACCTCTCTTCTACTCTCTTACTTTTACGACTTTTTTGCCTCGACTGTGTCCCATTTTCAGACTACGATAGGCTTCTCTAACTGACTTTAGAGAAAAGTCATACACTTGATCAATTTTCAGCTGAACCTTCCCGTCTGAGACCATTTCAGCTAAAGTGCTAAAATCATCATATGTGGAATGTCTCGGACCAGTAAACTGAGCACCTTTTATCATAACATAGGGCGAAGGTACTAATGTCCCAATAGTTGTCCCCTTCAAGCCTAAACTAAAAGCCAATCTAACATAATCAGATCCATAACAATCCAAAAATTTTGTAATAGGAGTTGGACTAGCTGATAGAAGAGCCTTCTTGATATTATCTTCGTAACTTACTGGTATGGCACCTAAAGACTTCAGATACTCTGCATTTTTCTTACTTGCGATTCCGATTACTTTCGCCCCCTTAGCAACTGCATACTGTACTGCAATACTTCCAATACCTCCTGCTGCAGCTGAAATAACAACAGTATCTCTTGAATTTAAACCGATTCTTCTAAAAGCCCCACCTACAGTTAGAGCAGCTACTCCCATAGTAGCTGCGTGAGTCATGTCGATCATCTCTGGTTTCAATACAATTTCTGATTCATTGACACAAATTTCTGTTGCTAAAGCTCCCCTCTTAGTTCCCAAACCAGGATCACTAATTATTGTTCCAAACACCTTGTCTCCTACTGAAAACCTAGTTACTTCATTTCCAACTTCTGTAATAACTCCAGAAAAATCTCTCCCCACACCTCTTGGAAATAAAAATGATTTAGATTCAAACCAACTACTTGGTTTCCTTAATTTCGTTATAAAAGATAGAAATCGAAGGGGTTTCGCTCCCTCAAAAGTTTTATAATCAATAGGATTTAAACCAACAGCATGAACTTCTACTCTCACCTGATTTACATCCAAGGCTGTAGAGTCGATCTTCAGCAAATCCAAGACCTCTTCGTTACCGAAACGACTGTACTCTATTGCTTTAACAACCATTTCTTTACTCCTTAATTTCGCAAAAATTGAGTGAACACTCATTTTTATAAATTATACTCTTAATTTGTAAGAAAATCAATATTATCATTTGATAACGATTTATGACTTGATAAAAAATATCCATCATTTCGATTTACCAATATGATTCTTTCAATCTAACTCTCCTCACTTTTAAAGATTCCTTTCCCTTTTTTGCCCCCTGACACATAAAAATAAAAGAGTCTGGGACAATAGTCTCTTATGTCCCCAAAAAAGCAACGGATTTGCCGTTGCTTTTTTGCATGGTTGCGATAGAC
>NZ_AICU01000014.1:0-6674 GCF_000257865.1 Streptococcus mitis SK575
AAGTTTTTGATATTTCAAAAAAATGCTAAAAGAGTCTTGACAAGTAGTTGAAAAATGATATAATTTAACCATTCAGAAAAGTAATCATATAAACTTTTTAGAGAGTCTGTGGTAGCTGAAAACAGATAAGTGCTGATGATGAAAATTGGGCTGGATGTTATTTAGAATTTGAAATCATAAAAATTCGGTGAGCACACCTTACAGTGCATCTCGTTATTGCGAGACAGAGCGATAGGGAAATTCCCTATAATTGAGGTGGTACCGCGCATCGACGTCCTCACACAAGTTTTTTGTGTGAGGACTTTTTTGATGGAGGTTAGTATGGAAAGAAAACGATGGCGTCGCTTGTTTATACTCAATGAAAATCAAAGTACAAACTAGGAAGCTAGCCGCAGGTTGCTCAAAGCACTGCTTTGAGGTTGTGTATAGAACTGACGAAGTCAGTAACCATAGCTACGGCAAAGTGAAGCTGAAGTGGTTTGAAGAGATTTTCGAAGATTATTAGATAAGTGAAGTATTTTAAAGGAATAAAAAAGGAGAAATAGAATGAAAAATAAACGTTTAATTGGAATTATCGCTGCATTAGCAGTCTTAGTAGCAGGAAGCTTGATTTACTCTTCAATGAATAAACCAGAAGCTAAGAATGAGAAGAAAGTTGCCAAAGTTGGTGTCCTTCAGTTTGTGAGCCATCCATCTCTTGATTTGATTTATAAAGGGATTCAAGATGGACTTGCAGAAGAAGGTTATAAAGATGACCAGTTGAAGATTGACTTTATGAACTCAGAAGGTGACCAAAGTAAGGTTGCGACAATGAGTAAACAATTGGTTGCAAATGGGAATGACCTTGTAGTTGGTATCGCAACACCAGCTGCTCAAGGTTTGGCTAGTGCCACAAAAGACCTACCGGTTATCATGGCC
This sequence comes from Streptococcus mitis SK575, assembly GCF_000257865.1. Lineage (GTDB taxonomy): Bacteria > Bacillota > Bacilli > Lactobacillales > Streptococcaceae > Streptococcus > Streptococcus mitis_CQ. The sequence goes on from NZ_AICU01000014.1 coordinate 919, forward strand.
GCTATTACAGACCCAATCGGAGCTAACTTGGTCAAAGATTTGAAAAAACCAGGTGGCAACATTACAGGGGTATCTGACCACAACCCAGCTCAACAACAAGTTGAACTCATCAAAACTTTGACACCAAATGTGAAAACAATCGGAGCTCTTTACTCAAGCAGCGAAGACAATTCAAAAACTCAGATTGAAGAATTTAAGGCTTATGCTGAAAAAGCAGGTTTGACAGTGGAAACATTTGCAGTTCCTTCAACAAATGAAATTGCTTCAACAGTTAATGTTATGACTAGCAAGGTTGATGCTATCTGGGTTCCAATTGATAACACAATCGCATCTGCATTTTCAACAGTTGTATCAAGCAACCAATCGGCTAAGAAACCAATTTATCCAAGTGCAACTGCCATGGTAGAAGCAGGTGGTTTGGCATCCGTTGTAGTTGACCAACATGACCTTGGTGTGGCAACTGGTAAAATGATTGCGCAAGTCTTGAAAGGTGCAAAACCAGCTGATACTCCAGTCAATGTCTTTTCAACTGGTAAATCAGTTATCAATAAAAAATTGGCACAAGAGCTAGGTATTACGATTCCTGAATCTGTTCTAAAAGAAGCAGGACAAGTGATTGAATAATCTGTAATGGAGGAGTTGGGGACATCTCCTCCAATTTTTTACAATAAAAATCATATAGAAAAGGTTAAGAAACAGATGATATTATCTATTATTTCTCAAGGATTTGTCTGGGCTATTTTAGGTCTGGGAATCTTTATGACATTTAGGATTTTAAACTTTCCAGATATGACGACAGAGGGTTCCTTCCCTCTTGGGGGAGCTGTTGCTGTCACTCTGATAACCAAAGGTGTAAATCCCTTTTTAGCGACACTGCTTGCTGTTGGAGCAGGTTGTTTGGCTGGAATGGCAGCAGGACTTCTTTATACAAAAGGGAAGATTCCAACCTTGCTCTCAGGGATTTTGGTGATGACTTCTTGTCACTCTATCATGCTCTTGATTATGGGGCGTGCAAATTTAGGCTTGCTTGGAACTAAGCAAATTCAGGACGTTTTACCTTTTGATTCAGACTTGAACCAACTCTTGACAGGTCTTATCTTTGTCAGTCTTGTCATTGCTCTCATGCTCTTTTTCTTGGACACCAAACTTGGACAAGCCTATATTGCTACAGGTGACAATCCTGATATGGCTAGAAGTTTCGGGATCCATACTGGGCGCATGGAGCTCATGGGCTTGGTCTTATCAAATGGTGTGATTGCCCTTGCAGGAGCCCTCATTGCCCAGCAAGAAGGCTATGCTGATGTGTCTCGAGGAATCGGGGTTATCGTTGTGGGGCTTGCAAGTTTGATTATTGGAGAAGTTATCTTCAAGAGTTTGAGCTTGGCGGAGCGTCTGGTTACCATTGTTGTCGGTTCTATCGCCTATCAATTTTTAGTATGGGCAGTTATCGCGCTTGGATTTAACACAAGTTACCTTCGTCTATACAGTGCCGTGATTTTAGCAGTCTGCCTCATGATTCCAACATTTAAGCAAACCATCTTGAAAGGAGCCAAGTTAAGTAAATGACAGCAATTGTAGAATTAAAAAATGCAACCAAAGTCGTTAAAAATGGCTTTGATGAAGAAAAGATTATTTTAAATGATGTTTCCTTAGAAATTTTTGAACAGGATTTTATCACTATTTTGGGTGGAAATGGTGCTGGTAAATCAACTCTCTTTAACATCATTGCAGGAACCTTGTCCTTAACCAGTGGGACAATTCGTATCTTGGGTGAAGATGTTACCAAATTTTCACCCGAGAAGCGAGCTAAGTATCTGTCTCGAGTCTTCCAAGATCCCAAGATGGGGACAGCTCCTCGTATGACAGTGGCTGAAAATCTCTTAATCGCCAAGTTTCGTGGTGAAAAGCGTGGACTGTTTCCGAGACGTTTGGCTAGCTATAAGGATGAGTTTCAGTCAACTATTGAAAAAGTGGGAAACGGTCTTGAGAAACACTTGAATACACCAATTGAGTTCTTATCAGGTGGACAAAGACAGGCCTTGAGTCTCTTGATGGCAACCTTGAAGCGTCCTGAATTACTCTTGCTAGATGAGCATACTGCGGCCCTGGATCCAAAGACCAGTGTGGCCTTGATGGACTTGACAGATGAATTTGTCAAGAAAGATCAGTTGACAGCGCTTATGATTACCCATCATATGGAAGATGCTCTCAAATATGGTAATCGTTTGATTGTCATGAAAGAAGGACGAATTATCCAAGATTTGAACCAAGAAGAAAAAGCAAAAATGAAAATCTCTGATTATTATCAGCTCTTTGAATAAAGTAGGGAAAATGAGTGAAATGGTTTACTTTTTTTCTGAAATAAAGTATACTATATAAAGTAAACTATGATAACATGGAGGTATTGTGTATGGTTGACAAACAAGTCATTGAAGAAATCAAAAACAATGCCAACATTGTGGAAGTCATAGGAGATGTGATTTCTTTACAAAAGGCAGGACGGAACTATCTAGGGCTCTGTCCTTTTCATGGTGAAAAAACACCTTCTTTCAACGTTGTAGAGGACAAGCAGTTTTACCACTGTTTTGGTTGTGGTCGCTCTGGTGATGTCTTTAAGTTCATCGAGGAGTACCAAGGGGTTCCCTTTATGGAGGCTGTCCAAATCTTAGGTCAGCGTGTTGGAATTGAGGTTGAAAAACCGCTTTATAGTGAGCAGAAGCCAGCTTCGCCTCACCAAGCTCTTTATGATATGCACGAAGATGCTGCCAAATTTTATCATGCTATTCTCATGACAACGACCATGGGGGAAGAGGCCAGAAACTACCTTTATCAGCGTGGTTTGACAGATGAAGTGCTCAAGCATTTTCAGATTGGTTTGGCACCTCCAGAACGAAACTATCTCTATCAACGTTTGTCTGGTCAGTATCGTGAAGAGGATTTCCTAGATTCAGGACTGTTTTATCTTTCGGATGCAAATCAATTTGTAGATACCTTTCACAATCGCATTATGTTTCCCCTGACAAATGACCAGGGAAAGGTCATTGCCTTCTCAGGTCGTATCTGGCAGAAAACGGATTCACAAACTTCTAAGTATAAAAATAGCCGATCGACTGCAATTTTTAACAAAAGTTACGAATTATATCATATGGATAGGGCAAAAAAATCTTCTGGTAAAATCAGTGAGATTTATCTCATGGAAGGGTTCATGGATGTCATCGCAGCCTATCGGGCTGGAATAGAAAATGCTGTAGCGTCTATGGGAACGGCCTTAAGTCGTGAGCATGTTGAGCATCTGAAAAGGTTAACCAAGAAGTTGGTTCTTGTTTACGATGGCGATAAGGCTGGGCAAGCTGCGACATTGAAAGCGCTGGACGAAATTGGTGATATGCCTGTGCAAATCGTCAGCATGCCTGATAACTTGGATCCAGATGAATATCTACAAAAAAATGGACCAGAAGACTTGGCCTATCTATTAACGAAAACTCGAATTAGTCCGATTGAGTTTTACATTCATCAGTATAAGCCTGAAAACAGTGAAAATCTGCAGGCTCAGATTGAGTTTATTGAAAAAATAGCGCCCTTGATTGTTCAAGAAAAGTCCATAACTGCTCAAAACAGTTATATTCATATTTTAGCTGACAGTCTGGCGTCCTTTGATTATGCTCAGATTGAGCAGATTGTTAATGAGAGTCGTCAGGCGCAAAGGCAGAATCGTATGGAAGGAATTTCCAGACCGACGCCAATCACTATGCCTGTCACCAAGCAGTTATCGGCTATTATGAGGGCAGAAGCCCATCTACTTTATCGAATGATGGAATCTCCCCTTGTTTTGAATGATTACCGTTTGCGAGAAGACTTTGCATTTGATACTCCTAAATTTCAGGTTTTATATGACTTGCTTGGCCAGTATGGAAATCTTCCTCCAGAAGTTCTAGCAGAGCAGACAGAGGAAGTTGAAAGAGCATGGTATCAAGTTTTAGCTCAGGATTTACCATCTGAGATGTCACCTCAGGAACTTAGTGAAGTAGAAATGACTCGAAACAAGGCTCTCTTGAATCAGGACAATATGAGAATCAAAAAGAAGGTGCAGGAAGCTAGCCATGTAGGAGATACAGATACAGCCCTAGAAGAATTGGAACGTTTAATTTCCCAAAAGAGAAGAATGGAGTAATAATGGCAACAAAACAAAAAGAAGTAACAACATTTGACGTACAAGTAGCAGAATTTATCCGTAATCATAAGCAAAAAGGGACAGCAACAGATGATGAAATCAATGCTAGTCTGGTGATTCCTTTTACCTTGGATGCTGATGGGATTGAAGACCTCTTGCAACGAATTCAGGATGCAGGGATTTCTATCACAGATAACGAAGGAAATCCGAGTGCGCGTGTTCTTAGCACTGAAGAAGAACCAGAACTCAGCGATGAGGACTTGATTGGTTCAACTTCTGCAAAGGTTAATGACCCTGTCCGTATGTACTTGAAAGAAATTGGGGTCGTTCCTCTCTTGACCAATGAAGAGGAAAAAGAATTAGCACTAGCAGTGGAAGCTGGCGATATCGAAGCCAAACAACGTCTTGCGGAAGCCAACCTTCGTTTGGTTGTTTCTATTGCTAAACGCTATGTCGGCCGTGGTATGCAGTTCCTTGACTTGATTCAAGAAGGGAACATGGGCTTGATGAAGGCGGTTGACAAGTTTGACTATTCTAAAGGATTTAAGTTCTCAACTTACGCAACTTGGTGGATTCGTCAGGCAATCACTCGTGCTATTGCGGATCAAGCTCGTACCATTCGTATCCCAGTTCACATGGTTGAAACCATCAATAAATTGGTTCGTGAACAGCGTAACCTCCTTCAAGAATTGGGTCAAGACCCAACACCAGAGCAAATCGCTGAACGTATGGATATGACTCCTGACAAGGTACGTGAAATCTTGAAGATTGCCCAAGAACCAGTATCTCTTGAAACACCGATTGGTGAAGAGGATGATAGCCATCTTGGAGACTTTATCGAAGATGAAGTGATTGAAAATCCAGTGGATTATACGACTCGTATCGTCTTGCGTGAGCAGTTGGATGAAGTCTTAGATACTCTTACAGACCGTGAAGAAAATGTTCTGCGTCTACGTTTTGGATTAGATGATGGGAAAATGCGCACTCTTGAAGATGTGGGGAAAGTCTTTAACGTGACTCGTGAGCGTATCCGTCAGATTGAAGCCAAGGCTTTGAGAAAACTACGTCAACCAAGTCGCAGCAAACCGCTTCGTGATTTTATTGAAGACTAAGAGTGAGGATAAATATGGCTTATACAGAAGAGCAAATTGAAAACATCAAAACACGCATTTTAACAGCCTTGGAAGAAGTCATCGACCCTGAGTTGGGAATCGATATTGTCAATCTTGGTTTGATCTATGAGATTCGTTTTGACGGCGACACAGGGCAAACAGAGATTGATATGACTTTGACAACTATGGGTTGTCCCCTAGCTGACCTTTTGACAGACCAGATTTATGATGCCATGACAGAGGTTCCAGAAGTAACTGATACTGAGGTTAAATTGGTTTGGTATCCAGCCTGGACAGTTGAAAAAATGAGTCGCTATGCCCGCATTGCCCTAGGCATTAAGTAAACATATAAAAGCATGTGAGAGACCGTTGGAAAAGTGAGGAAATTTCGGTAACTTCTAAAACTAACTTCCAGTTTCCCCCAACCTAGCTTTTAGTATGAGAAAAACGCGTGAAATTAGTGGAAATCCGTA
>NZ_AICU01000015.1:0-694 GCF_000257865.1 Streptococcus mitis SK575
CTGACTAAACATTTTCCTGTCCTCCTCGGACCAGCTCTTGTAGTCCAGCAGTTGGTCTGCTTGGCTGATGGCTCGCTCGGGTTCTTGGGTAAAGGGCTTATTACCGAAAAACTCCAACCACGGCTTGCGAACCTCGTCTTTGCTGGTTTCTCTGTATTTTTTTAATTCCAAGAATGCCATCTTGACCAGATGGTTTTCTTGACCATTATTTGTGATAGTTAAGACTTCACCTGTCGTGTCCTCTCGCATACTAAAGCTGTGAAAAGCCAAGTCATCTTGAAAGTAGTTGCTGTCCACAATAGCAATAGCATAAACTGGTGCGATGTGTTTGTAACTCTGGTGTGTATCACCTTCTCGTTGACGAATTTTTTCTAGGTTTTGATTGACCTGACTGCACAGGTAAGCCCACAGGCGATTGATGAAAAAATTCTGATGATGAACTTGAATTTCAATGATAACTTGCGTACCATTATCCAACTCCGCCAAGACGTCTATACTGGTATAGAAATCCTGTGCCGAGTAAGGCATGGAAGGCAAGACATGAATATTGCTTCCCTCCAAAATGGTCACATTTTTGGCTGGTAAATCCAGCATATCGCGAATAAATTGACAAGTGATTTCTGGATTGCTAAAGATTTTTTTAGCTACCAAATCATTAGTTGGGCTGATGCCCGGATGTCTGAGAATCATCCTT
>NZ_AICU01000016.1:0-1461 GCF_000257865.1 Streptococcus mitis SK575
CCGTAACTTCTCAAAGTAACTTCCAGCTCTCTCCCAAAACTGGAAGTTAGTCTCAGACGACGAATTATGCTAGAATTAAGCCTGAGACTTTTCGTGAGGAGGCACCTCATGACGAAAAAACAAAAACATCTCACTCTAGAAGACCGTATTGACATCCAAACCGGAATCAGCCAATAAGAGACTTTCCGTTCCATCGCTGAGAAGATGGGAAAAGACCCATCAACGATTTCAAAGGAAATCAAGCGCAATCGCATCATTCATCCAACATCCGTCAAATCTGATTGCACGGATTGCCCTCTTCTCAAAAAAGCTCCTTATGTCTGTAACAACTGTCCAAAAAAGAGGAAGGATTGTGGGTTTAACCGCTATCTTTACTACGCGAAAAAGGCACAGGAACAGTACGAGACTATGTTGAGGGAGTCCAGAGAGGGCATTCCCCTAAACAAGGAAAGTTTTTATCAGATGGACAAGGTCTTAACCCAAGGCATCCAGAAGAAACAAAGCATCTACCATATCATTCAGACACATAACCTACCTGTGTCGAAAGCTACGGTGTATCGGCATGCCAAGCTGGGATATCTGACAGCCAAGCCCATTGATTTTCCTCGGATGGTCAAGTTCAAGGAACGCAGAAAATCCAGAAAAGTAGCTATTCCCAAAGAGCTAAAAATTGGGCGAACCTACCAAGATTTCCAAGAGTTACGAGAAACAGATGATTTCTTCAAATGGTTGGAAATGGACACGGTCATCGGCAGACCTGGTGGAAAGCTACTGCTCACCTTCAACGTTTCCTTCTGCAATTTCCTCTTCGCCTTGCTTTTGGACAACAAGACCGCTCTGGAGGTCACCACTAAATTCGCAGCTTTGAAAGAAAGAGTCATGGACGGAGGGGTTGCGTTCCATCAGCTGTTCCCTGTCATTCTCACGGACAACGGCTCTGAGTTCTCCTATGTGGAGGAGCTTGAGCGAGACATTGATGGTAAGTCTCACCTCTACTTCTGCGACCCTAGCCGTCCTGACCAGAAGGGGCGAATTGAGAAGAACCATACAGTTTTGCGAGCCATTCTTCCCAAGAGCACTTCCTTTGACCAGCTGACTCAGAAAGACGTCAATCTAGTCATTTCCCATGTCAATTCCTTGAAACGAGAAGAGTTTCAAGGAAAATCTGCTTACGACGTCTTCACCTTCACCTTTGGCGAGGACATCGCCGCTCTTCTGGGTTGCCAATTTGTCAAACCAGAAGACACACACTTATCACCTGATTTATTGAAATAAAGGGAATTTTCCCCTCTAACTACACATCTTATCACCATCGAAAAGTCTCAAACTAAACGCTAGCAACTGGAAGTTACTATAAGACGACTCTGTTTTAGGGCTATTTGTCGTGCACTTTTTTCTGTGTCTTTTCGCTTTTGAACCCTTATATATCAAGAAAAAGAAAACCAGCGGAAGTTAGTCTAA
>NZ_AICU01000017.1:0-21237 GCF_000257865.1 Streptococcus mitis SK575
AACAAGAAGAGATGATGTATCTTGATGGGGGTGGTGTTGGTTGTAACTGGTGGAACAAACGTGATAATATTGCTTACGCAATTAATATTGCTGCAGCTGCAGTTTCTGGAGGGATGTCAGTATACCAGACATATGCCATTAAAAAGTTAATTGCTAATCGTGGTATGATGAGCCGAGTCGTTAGAAGTGCTATAACAAGATATATTGGTGGAGTTAGTATGGCAACTATTACTAATGCTCTTAATATTGCGGCTACTGTTGCTGAAGTATTCTCATTAGGAGGAGCCATTGCATATGGTTTAGATATCGTAGACGGTAAATTTGATGGATATTTATGGGCGTAAAACTATAGCTATGAAACATTTTTTTGCAGGAATTGGTGAAATTCATTTTTTGTTATTTTTATTATATCTAAGCATGTCTACTAGTCCAATTATTGGACTAGTGATTGGATATACTAAAATAAATCTAATAAATTCTATTATTATAGCTCTTGGTATGATATTGGCATTAATTTTGGTATTATCAAGAGTGTATAGAAAATATTTTTATAGAGACGATGATGACTAAAGTTTTTATCAATAAAAACCAGTGGTTCGTAGATTATCACCCTCTTTCTTGTCTTCTCTAATCAAGCATGTTATAATGAATACTGCTCAAGCGACCTTCAATCGTGAAGCACACACGACCTTCAATCGTGAATAAACGAATAGATGGGAGACTTACCATGAGTGATAACTCTAAAACACGTGTTGTCGTGGGGATGAGTGGTGGTGTTGATTCGTCGGTGACGGCTCTTTTGCTCAAGGAGCAGGGCTACGATGTGATCGGTATCTTCATGAAGAACTGGGATGACACAGATGAAAACGGCGTCTGTACGGCGACCGAAGATTACAAGGATGTGGCTGCGGTAGCAGACCAGATTGGCATTCCTTACTACTCTGTCAATTTTGAAAAAGAGTATTGGGACCGCGTTTTTGAGTATTTCCTAGCGGAATACCGTGCAGGGCGCACGCCAAATCCAGATGTTATGTGCAACAAGGAAATCAAGTTCAAGGCCTTTTTGGACTATGCCATGACCTTGGGGGCAGACTATGTAGCGACTGGGCATTATGCCCGAGTGGCGCGTGATGAGGATGGTACAGTTCATATGCTTCGTGGCGTGGACAATGGCAAGGACCAAACCTATTTCCTCAGCCAGCTTTCGCAAGAACAACTCCAAAAAACCATGTTCCCACTGGGACATTTGGAAAAGCCCGAAGTTCGCAGATTAGCAGAAGAAGCAGGCCTTGCAACTGCTAAGAAGAAAGACTCGACAGGGATTTGCTTTATCGGAGAAAAGAACTTTAAAAACTTTCTCAGCAACTATCTGCCAGCTCAGCCTGGTCGCATGATGACTGTGGATGGTCGCGATATGGGCGAGCATGCAGGACTTATGTATTATACAATCGGTCAGCGTGGCGGTCTCGGTATCGGTGGACAACACGGTGGTGACAATGCCCCTTGGTTCGTTGTCGGAAAAGACCTAAGCAAGAATATTCTCTATGTAGGCCAAGGTTTCTACCATGATTCGCTCATGTCAACCAGCCTAGAGGCTAGTCAAGTCCACTTTACTCGTGAGATGCCAGAGGAGTTTACGCTCGAATGTACGGCTAAATTCCGCTATCGTCAGCCTGATTCTAAGGTGACAGTACATGTCAAAGGAGATAAGGCAGAGGTTATCTTTGCAGAACCGCAACGCGCCATCACACCAGGACAGGCAGTTGTCTTTTACGATGGCGAAGAGTGTCTCGGTGGTGGTTTGATTGACAATGCCTACCGCGATGGACAAGTTTGTCAGTACATTTAGATTGACAAATTTTCTCAATTTGCTACAATAATAACAGCAATAGAAATGATGGTCAAAGCTCATGGATGTTGCAGGCTTTTTTTGTCCTGCACTTCTTTGGAGTTTTGACTGTTTTTGTGTCGTTTAAGGGAAAGGACAAGAATGACTCAGCAAGACTTTCGGACAAAAGTAGACAATACGGTTTTTGGTGTTCGGGCGACAGCTTTGATTCTTCAAAATCGCAAGCTTCTAGTCACCAAAGATAAGGGCAAGTATTACACAATTGGTGGTGCGATTCAAGTCAATGAAAGCACGGAAGACGCGGTAGTCCGTGAAGTGAGGGAAGAACTGGGTGTCAAAGCTCAAGCTGGCCAGCTAGCTTTTGTGGTTGAAAATCGTTTTGAACAGGACGGTGTTTCCTATCACAATATCGAGTTTCATTATCTGGTGGATTTGCTTGAGGATGCCCCATTGACCATGCAGGAAGATGAGAAAAGGCAGCCCTGTGAATGGATTGACATAGACAAGCTTGAGGGTATCAATCTAGTTCCAGCCTTTTTAAAAACAGCCTTGCCAGATTGGGACGGCCAACTAAGACACATTCATCTTGAGGAATAGGAGAGAAACATGACATATAATTTTACTGAAGAATACGATATTATTGTAATCGGTGCGGGACACGCTGGGGTAGAAGCATCCCTAGCAGCTAGCCGTATGGGCTGTAAGGTCTTGCTTGCGACTATCAACATTGAAATGCTGGCTTTCATGCCTTGTAACCCCTCTATCGGTGGTTCTGCCAAGGGAATTGTCGTGCGTGAAGTTGATGCCCTCGGTGGTGAAATGGCCAAAACCATTGACAAGACTTACATCCAGATGAAGATGCTTAATACAGGGAAGGGGCCAGCTGTCCGTGCCCTTCGTGCGCAGGCTGACAAGGAGCTTTACTCTAAGGAAATGCGCAAGACGGTTGAAAATCAAGAAAATCTGACCCTTCGTCAGACCATGATTGATGAGATTTTGGTGGAAGATGGCAAGGTTGTCGGTGTGCGTACAGCTACCCATCAAGAATATGCTGCCAAGGCTGTTATCGTGACGACAGGAACAGCCCTCCGTGGGGAAATTATCATTGGAGACCTTAAGTATTCATCAGGTCCTAACCACAGCCTAGCTTCGATTAACCTAGCTGACAATCTCAAGGAACTGGGCCTCGAAATCGGTCGTTTCAAGACGGGAACCCCTCCACGTGTCAAGGCTTCCTCTATCAACTACGATGTGACAGAGATTCAGCCAGGAGATGAAGCACCAAACCACTTCTCTTATACCTCGCGTGATGAGGATTATGTCAAGGACCAAGTGCCATGCTGGTTGACCTATACCAATGGTACCAGTCATGAGATTATCCAAAACAACCTCCACCGTGCGCCTATGTTCACAGGTGTGGTCAAGGGAGTGGGACCTCGTTACTGTCCGTCGATTGAAGACAAGATTGTACGCTTTGCGGACAAGGAACGCCACCAACTCTTCCTTGAGCCAGAAGGGCGCAATACTGAGGAAGTCTATGTTCAAGGACTTTCAACCAGTCTGCCTGAGGATGTCCAGCGTGACTTGGTTCATTCCATCAAAGGTTTGGAAAATGCAGAGATGATGCGGACAGGTTATGCCATTGAGTATGATATGGTCTTGCCTCATCAGTTGCGTGCGACTCTGGAAACCAAGAAAATCTCCGGACTTTTCACTGCTGGTCAGACAAATGGAACATCAGGTTATGAAGAAGCTGCTGGCCAAGGGATTATCGCGGGTATCAATGCGGCTTTGAAAGTCCAAGGCAAGCCTGAATTGATTTTGAAGCGCAGTGACGGTTATATCGGGGTGATGATTGATGACTTGGTGACCAAGGGAACCATTGAACCCTATCGTCTCTTGACAAGTCGTGCTGAGTACCGTCTCATTCTCCGCCATGACAATGCTGATATGCGTTTGACTGAGATGGGACGCGAGATTGGACTTGTGGACGATGAACGCTGGGATCGTTTTGAAATCAAGAAAAATCAATTTGAAAATGAGATGAAGCGCCTAGACAGCATCAAACTCAAGCCAGTCAAGGAAACCAATGCCAAGGTTGAGGAGATGGGCTTCAAGCCGTTGACAGATGCGGTGACAGCCAAGGAATTCCTTCGCCGTCCAGAAGTTTCTTACCAAGATGTGGTAGCCTTCATCGGACCAGCTGCAGAGGACTTGGATGACAAGATTATCGAATTGATTGAAACAGAAATCAAATACGAGGGTTACATCTCAAAAGCTATGGATCAGGTTGCCAAGATGAAACGCATGGAAGAAAAACGCATTCCAGCCAATATTGATTGGGATGACATTGATTCTATCGCAACCGAAGCTCGTCAGAAGTTCAAACTCATCAATCCAGAAACCATCGGCCAAGCCAGCCGTATTTCGGGAGTAAACCCAGCAGATATTTCTATTTTGATGGTGTATCTGGAAGGTAAAAATCGTAGTATTTCTAAAAATCTTCAAAAATCAAAATGATACGTCGTCGGCTTCTTACGAATGAGTTCAAAGCTTGGCTTTGATTCATCTCCAGCCTCCCATAGTTCCCCGAACTATGGGAGCTAACTCAAGTTATGCTTTCGCCTAGCCTTCTAGTCTGATTTCGATTTTTATTGAGTTTTAATCTCAAAAGAAAGCATAGAGAAAAACAGCTCCGAAAAATCGGGGCTGTTTTGTTGCTTTATTCTTCATCTGGTGTGAGGATCATCGGGATGATAATCGGTTCACGTTCTGTATTTTCATAAAGGAAGGGGCGAATGGCGTTGACAATGGCACCATTGACAGATTGCACGCTAGCATCCTTGTTTTTCAGTGCGATACGAATTGCATTGAAGAGGATACGCTGGCTTTGGCGAATCAAGTCGCCAGACTCTCTCATGTAGACAAAGCCTCTGCTGAGGATGTCTGGACCAGATAGAATCATCTGCGATTTGAAGTCAACAGTTGCGACTGCTAGAACGACACCGTCTTCAGATAAATCGCGACGATCTTTGAGGACAGCAGCACCGATTTCACCGATACGATTTCCATCGACATAGATATCTTGGGCGTTGAAATGGCCTGCGATACGAGCTGAGTCAGCAGTAAGGGCAAGCACATCACCATTGCTCATGATAAAGATATTGTCCTTCTCAACACCAGTATCCACCGCTAGTCCAGCGTGGACTTTTTGCATGCGGTATTCACCGTGGACAGGCATGAAGTATTTTGGCTTAATCAAGCGGAGCATGAGTTTTTGCTCTTGCTGGCCACCGTGTCCAGATGTATGGATATTATTCACTTTACCGTGGATAACTTCGACACCAGCTTCTGAAATGATGTTAATCAGCTTGTTGACGCTAGTCGTATTTCCAGGGATTGGACTTGAAGAGAAGATAACGGTATCACCTGGTTGGAGTTGCACCTGACGGTGGGTTCCGTTGGCGATACGAGAGAGGGCAGCCATCGGTTCACCCTGACTACCTGTACAGAGGATCAGAACCTCGCCTGCAGGGTAGTCTTTGATTTCATTTGGCTCGATAAAGGTTCCCTTAGGAGCTTTGATGTAGCCAAGATCGATTCCGTTGACAATGGCCTTTTCCATAGAACGACCAAAGACCGCAATCTTACGTCCAGTCTTAACAGCAGCTTCTGTTGCTTGCTGGAGACGGAAGATATTTGAGGCAAAGGATGCAAAGATGATACGTCCTTCGATGCCTTGGATAATCTTCATAATGGACTGGCCAACGACTTTTTCAGAGTTGGTAAAGGTTGGCACTTCTGCATTTGTCGAGTCCGAGAGAAGACAGAGCACGCCTTCTTCACCAAGAGCCGCCATACGGTGCAAGTCTGCTGGTTCACCAACTGGAGTAAAGTCAAACTTAAAGTCCCCCGTACAGACGATTTTCCCTTGAGGAGTATGAATGACAATTCCCAAAGGCTCTGGAATAGAGTGAGTGGTTCTAAAGAAAGTTGCCTTGAGATTTTTAAAGGTCAACTCAGTATTGTGGTTGATTTCGTAAAGTTTGGCGTTGCGCAAGAGGCCGTGTTCTTCGAGTTTCCCACGAATCAAAGCCAAGGCAAGCGGTCCAGCATAGATAGGGACATTTGCTTGCTTGAGCAGGAATGGAATCCCACCGATGTGGTCCTCGTGTCCGTGTGTGATCAAAACAGCTTTGACGCGGTCGATGTTGTCTACGATGTAGGAGTAATCAGGAATGACGTAGTCGATACCCAGCAAATCATCTTCTGGGAATTTAATCCCAGCATCTACGATGATAATCTCGTCTTGGTATTCAATTCCGTATGTGTTTTTCCCGATTTCTCCCAGACCACCGATGGCAAAAACGCCAACTTCTTCAGGTTTAAGAGTGTAGGCCATATCAGAACTCCGTAATTTCGAAGGCGCCAGTTTCTTTTTCGTAATCTAGCAATTTGTCAGACAAGAGTTCGATATACTCGATATTGTACTCTGGGCGATTTTCTTCGACAAGTTGGCGAGCAGCGATGCGACCCTCAAGTTCTGAGCTGGCATCGATGTCTAGATAAAGTGCGCGTGTAGTTTCACGACGTGGGCTACGGTCTTTTGTTTCTTGATAAAAAACTTTGTAAATCATATAGTTCCTTTCTATTTACAGGTCAGCTTATTCCAAACTTTTAGCATAGATTTGCTTGATTTCATTCCATTTTGTGTCTAGATTGACCTTGATTCGTTACAATTATTTCAATTATACCACAAAATGAAAAATTAGTAAAAGACGGAAACGAGAAAGTCACAGTCCGGTTTCTTTAGTAAACGTTTGCAAAAATAAATAAAATGTGTTATATTGATAACGGAAGTGAAATTTATTGCTTGTCATAATTCCATATAGATTTTAAGTCAAGGAGGTTGCCCTATGTATAACTTATTTGCTTTTGCTATCGGAGCTCGCTTGGTAGCTTTTATTGTTTTTGTTGCTTGCGTTTATGCGGGGAATCTTCTATTTGCAAAACTGGAACAACGAAAAACCAAGTTCTTGTGGAAAATGACCTTTGTGACTCTCTACTCGCTTTTTCTTCTCCTCGTAACCTATGTCGTTTGGTTTGTATTTTACTTTGGATTAAATGCTTAGATGCCCTGCCTATGTTGGGGCATTTTTGTTTGGGGATAAAGAAAATTCCCATGTGCCAGCTTTTGTAGTATAATAGTAAGCAGACAAAAAGATAGGAATGTGTTATGAAAGTATTAGCTTTTGATACGTCCAGCAAGGCTCTTTCTCTCGCTATTTTAGAGGACAAGCAGGTTCTTGCCGAGACGACGATTAATATTAAGAAGAATCACAGTATTACCCTCATGCCTGCCATCGATTTTTTGATGGCAAGTTTGGATTGGACGCCCAAGGATTTGGACCGAATCGTGGTGGCGGAAGGACCAGGTAGCTACACAGGCTTGCGAATCGCGGTAGCCACTGCCAAGACCTTAGCTCATACTCTGAACATTGAGTTAGTTGGTATGTCTAGCCTCTTGGCTCTGGTGCCCTACCAACAAGAAGGCTTGTTCGTTCCTTTGATGGATGCGCGTCGCAACAATGTTTACGCAGGATTCTATGAAAATGCTAAATCTGTCATGCCAGAAGCACACCTGCCTTTTGAGCGAGTGATTGAGCTAATTAAGGGTGCTAGTCAGGTTACCTTTGTCGGAGAAATTGGCCCTTTTGTTGAGCAGATTCAAGAACACTTGCCAAGGACTAATTTCAAAGAAACCTTGCCTAATGCAGCCAATCTTGCTCTTTTGGCTTGGGACAAGGAAGCAGACTCCTTGCACGACTTTGTGCCGAATTATCTCAAACGGGTTGAGGCTGAGGAAAACTGGCTCAAGAATCACACCGAGTCTGGTGAGTCTTACATTAAACGCCTATGATAGAAATCAAACAAATCCAACAGCAGCCTGACTTGGCTCAAGACATCTACGCTGTCATGGCAGCTGTTTACCCAGTCAGTCCTTGGACGCTGGAACAAATCCAAGCAGACCTGTCCCAAGATCAGACTTGGTATGCTCTGGCTTATGATGGGGCAGAAGTGATTGGTTTTCTAGCTGTGCAGGAGAATCTCTTTGAAGCAGAAGTCTTGCAAATCGCTGTCAAAGGAGCTTATCAGGGTCAGGGAATTGCATCAGCCTTGTTTGCGACACTGCCGACAGATAAGGAGATTTTTCTCGAAGTCAGAAAGTCAAATCAACGAGCGCAAGCATTTTACAAGAAAGAAAAGATGGCAGTCATCGCTGAGCGCAAGGCCTACTACCATGATCCAGTCGAGGACGCCATCATCATGAAGAGAGAAATAGATGAAGGATAGATATATTTTAGCATTTGAGACATCCTGTGATGAGACCAGTGTCGCCGTCTTGAAAAACGACGATGAGCTCTTGTCCAATGTCATTGCTAGTCAAATTGAGAGTCATAAACGTTTTGGGGGCGTAGTGCCAGAAGTAGCTAGTCGTCACCATGTAGAGGTCATCACAGCCTGTATTGAGGAAGCGCTAGCAGAAGCAGGGATTACGGAAGATGACGTGACAGCTGTTGCAGTTACCTATGGACCTGGCTTGGTCGGGGCCTTGCTAGTTGGTTTGTCAGCTGCCAAGGCCTTTGCTTGGGCTCATGGACTTCCTCTGATTCCCGTTAACCACATGGCTGGTCACCTCATGGCAGCTCAGAGCGTGGAGCCTTTGGAGTTTCCCTTGCTAGCTCTCTTGGTCAGCGGTGGGCACACAGAGTTGGTCTATGTTTCTGAGGCTGGAGATTACAAGATTGTTGGGGAAACGCGGGATGACGCGGTTGGTGAGGCTTATGATAAGGTCGGCCGTGTCATGGGCTTGACCTATCCTGCCGGTCGTGAGATTGACGAGCTAGCTCATCAGGGGCAGGATATTTATGATTTTCCTCGTGCCATGATTAAGGAAGATAATCTGGAGTTTTCATTCTCAGGTTTGAAATCGGCCTTTATCAATCTTCACCACAATGCCGAGCAAAAGGGAGAAAGCTTGTCCACAGAGGATTTGTGTGCTTCCTTTCAAGCAGCTGTCTTGGATATTCTTATGGCAAAAACCAAGAAGGCCTTGGGAAAATACCCTGTTAAAACCCTGGTTGTGGCAGGTGGCGTGGCAGCCAATAAAGGCCTCAGAGAACGCCTAGCAACTGAAATCACAGATGTCAAGGTCATCATTCCACCTCTGCGCCTCTGCGGAGACAATGCAGGAATGATTGCCTATGCCAGCGTCAGTGAGTGGAACAAAGAAAACTTTGCAAACTTGGATCTCAATGCCAAACCAAGTCTCGCTTTTGATACGATGGAATAAAATGGAGTCTGTCTGATTACAATCAGCAGACTTTTTTCTCTTTCCTGAATGTGTTATAATAGTCCATGCTATGGCTGGAGCCTTTTCAGCCTACTTATACTCTTCGAAAATCTCTTCAAACCGCGTCAGCTTCTATCTGCAACCTCAAAACAATGTTTTGAGCAACGTGCGGCTAGCTTTCTAGTTTGCTCTTTGATTTTCATTGAGTATTATTAAGACAATATGAGGAGAAAGATGAAAGAAAAAGGATTTTGGGAGGGAGCCCAGGCAGCTATGCCAACGGCCCTTGGATATGTTAGTATCGGACTGGCCTGTGGGATTATTGGTGCGCCCTATGTGACACCTGTGGAGATGGGCTTGATGAGCCTCTTTGTTTATGCTGGGAGTGCCCAGTTTGCCATGCTGGCACTGATTGCGGTTCAAGCACCTGTAGCAGCTATTGCTATGACGGTCTTTTTGATCAATTTACGTCTCTTTTTGTTGAGTTTGCATGCGTCGACCTATTTCCGTCATACCAGTCTCTGGCAAAATATCGGCATGTCTAGCCTCTTGACAGATGAGACTTACGGCGTTTTGATGGGCGAATTAGCCCATGCAGACAAGGTCAATCCTATGTGGATGCACGGAAACAATCTCAACAGCTATGTGGCTTGGTTTGTGGGAACAGTTGTCGGAACGGCTCTGGGTGGTCTACTGCCAAATCCAGAAATCTTTGGATTGGATTTTGCCCTGGTTGGGATGTTCATCGGAATTTTTGCTTCGCAATTCCAGATTATGCAAAGACGGATTCCTGTCCGCAATCTGCTTATTATTCTAGCAGTTGTTGCGGTGTCCTTCTTTTTGCTCTTGACAGTGGTGTCTCAGTCACTAGCTGTTCTGTTTGCGACGCTACTTGGTTGTACAATGGGGGTGGTTTTAGATGGTCAGTAAGTATCTTTTATTAGCAGTTATTTTCTCTGGCTTGGTGACTTGGATTCCCCGTATGATTCCCTTCATCTTGGTCAAGTATAAGGGTCTGCCTGCGATAGTTGAGCGTTTTTTGAAGTTCTTGCCCGTTTCTATTATCTTTGCCTTGATTCTTTCAAGCGTAGTGACAGGCAAGGTTGGTAGTCTTCCTCAAATCAAATGGCTGGACTTCTTAGCAGTCTTTCCAACCGCTTGGGTAGCCTTTCGCTACCGCAATCTAGTCGGAACAGTTCTCTTTGGAGTAGTCTTGATTGCCGTCTTGCGCTTGGTCTTTTAAATTAGCCATAAAAAAAACTTATCACAGAGATAAATATCATATAATGGCGTAAATGGTCTTTTTCTGTTAAGATTATAAGGTATTCTATTTTGGAGGAAATGACATGAAAAAAATCGTTAAATACTCATCTCTTGCGGCCCTAGGGCTTATTGCTGCAGGCGTTCTAGCAGCTTGCTCAGGTGGTGCTAAGAAAGAAGGAGAAGCAGCTAGCAAGAAAGAAATCATCGTTGCAACTAACGGATCACCAAAACCATTTATCTATGAAGAAAATGGTGAATTGACAGGTTACGAGATTGAGCTTATTCGTGCTATCTTTAAAGACTCAGACAAGTATACTGTCAAGTTTGAAAAGACAGAGTGGTCAGGGATTTTCCCAGGACTTGATAGCGATCGTTACCAAATGGCCGTTAACAACCTCAGTTATACCAAAGAACGTGCAGAGAAATACCTCTACGCAGCACCAACTGCTAAAAACCCTAACGTTCTTGTTGTGAAGAAGGACGACACTAGCATCAAGTCTCTTGATGATATCGGTGGAAAATCTACTGAAGTCGTTCAAGGAACAACCTCAGCTAAACAATTGGAAGCATACAACACAGAACATGCGGATAATCCAACTGTCCTTAACTACACTAGAGCAGACTTCCAACAGATCATGGGACGCTTGAGCGATGGTCAGTTTGACTACAAGATTTTTGATAAAATCGGTGTTGAAACAGTCATCAAGAACCAAGGTTTGGACAACTTGAAAGTTATCGAACTTCCAAGCGACCAACAACCTTACGTTTACCCACTTCTTGCTAAAGGTCAAGATGAGTTGAAAACATTTGTAGACAAACGTATCCAAGAACTCTACAAAGACGGAACTCTTGAAAAATTGTCAAAACAATTCTTCGGAGACACTTATCTACCAGCAGAAGCTGATATTAAATAATTTCTTGAAATCATCCATTCTGCATAAGGTGGATGATTTCTCAGTTTTTAGGGATATAGTTTTAAACTATATATCTGGCTATCTAATAACAATTTGTGAAATTAAACAAATTGTGAGATACTAGTACGGTATTATTTTTAAGGAGAAAGAATCATGAAAATTAAAAAATGGCTTGGTGTAGCAGCCCTTGCTGCAGTCGCAGGTTTGGCTCTTGCAGCTTGCGGAAACTCAGAAAAGAAAGCAGACAATGCAACAACTATCAAAATTGCAACTGTCAACCGTAGCGGTTCTGAAGAAAAACGTTGGGACAAAATCCAAGAATTGGTTAAAAAAGACGGTATTACTTTGGAATTTACAGAGTTCACAGACTACTCACAACCAAACAAGGCAACTGCTGATGGCGAAGTAGATTTGAACGCTTTCCAACACTATAACTTCTTGAACAACTGGAATAAAGAAAACGGAAAAGACCTTGTAGCGATTGCAGATACTTACATCTCTCCAATCCGCCTTTACTCAGGTTTGAATGGAAGTGACAACAAGTACACTAAAGTAGAAGACATCCCAGCAAACGGAGAAATCGCTGTACCGAACGATGCTACAAACGAAAGCCGTGCGCTTTACTTGCTTCAATCAGCTGGCTTGATTAAATTGGATGTTTCAGGAACTGCTCTTGCAACAGTTGCCAACATCAAAGAAAATCCAAAGAACTTGAAAATCACTGAATTGGACGCTAGCCAAACAGCTCGTTCATTGTCATCAGTTGACGCTGCCGTTGTAAACAATACCTTCGTTACAGAAGCAAAATTGGACTACAAGAAAGCACTTTTCAAAGAACAAGCTGATGAAAACTCAAAACAATGGTACAACATCATCGTTGCGAAAAAAGATTGGGAAACATCACCAAAAGCTGATGCTATCAAGAAAGTGATCGCAGCTTACCACACAGATGACGTGAAAAAAGTTATCGAAGAAACATCAGACGGTTTGGATCAACCAGTTTGGTAATAAGAAACAGGGAGGTGGGAGAGAAAATTCCACCTTTTGCTTTTGTATAGAGCATGGATTGTCAGGAAGAGTAGTTCATAGAAAGGTAGAGAGAATATGGTTTTTCCTAGCGAACAAGAACAGATTGAAAAATTTGAAAAGGATCATGTGGCCCAGCATTATTTTGAGGTTTTGCGTACCTTGATTTCTAAGAAGTCGGTCTTTGCCCAGCAGGTTGGACTTAAAGAAGTCGCAAACTATCTGGGTGAGATTTTCAAGCGTGTTGGGGCTGAAGTGGAGATTGATGAGACTTATACGGCTCCCTTTGTCATGGCGCATTTCAAGAGTTCGCGCCCAGATGCTAAGACCTTGATTTTCTATAACCACTATGACACTGTGCCAGCGGACGGGGATCAGGTCTGGACAGAGGATCCCTTTACGCTTTCGGTCCGCAATGGCTTCATGTATGGGCGTGGGGTTGATGACGACAAGGGTCATATCACAGCTCGTTTGAGTGCTTTGAGAAAATATATGCAACACCATGATGACCTGCCTGTCAATATCAGTTTTATCATGGAGGGAGCGGAGGAATCGGCTTCGACAGACCTAGATAAGTATCTGGAAAAACATGCGGACAAACTTCGTGGCGCAGACTTGTTGGTCTGGGAACAAGGGACCAAAAATGCCTTGGAACAGCTAGAAATTTCTGGTGGAAATAAGGGGATTGTGACCTTTGATGCCAAGGTAAAAAGCGCTGATGTGGATATCCATTCGAGTTATGGTGGGGTTGTGGAATCAGCTCCATGGTACCTCCTTCAAGCTCTACAGTCTCTTCGTGCAGCAGATGGCCGTATCTTGGTTGAAGGCTTGTACGAAGAGGTAAAAGAGCCAAATGAACGTGAATTGGCTTTGGTGGATACCTACGCTCAACAAAATCCAGGGGAAATCAGCCAGATTTATGGTTTGGAATTGCCTCTCTTACAAGAGGAACGCGCAGCCTTTCTGAAACGTTTCTTTTTCGAGCCAGCTCTTAATATCGAAGGGATTCAGTCAGGTTACCAAGGACAAGGGGTTAAAACGATTTTGCCAGCAGAAGCCAGCGCTAAGCTAGAGGTTCGTTTGGTTCCTGGCCTAGAACCGCATGATGTTCTGGAAAAAATTCGGAAACAGCTAGACAAAAATGGCTTTGATAAGGTAGAATTATATTATACCTTGGGAGAGATGAGCTATCGCAGCGATATGAGCGCGCCAGCCATTCTCAATGTGATCGAGTTGGCCAAGAAATTCTATCCACAGGGCGTTTCAGTCTTGCCGACTACAGCTGGGACAGGGCCTATGCATACGGTTTTTGATGCCCTAGAGGTGCCAATGGTGGCCTTCGGTTTAGGAAATGCCAATAGCCGAGACCACGGTGGAGATGAGAACGTGCGAATCGCCGATTACTACACCCATATTGAATTAGTAGAGGAGTTGATTAGAAGCTATGAGTAGAGATATTATCAAGTTAGATCAGATCGATGTGACTTTTCACCAAAAGAAGAGAACCATCACAGCGGTCAAGGATGTGACTATTCACATCCAAGAAGGGGATATCTACGGAATCGTTGGATATTCTGGAGCAGGGAAATCAACCCTTGTACGGGTGATTAACCTCTTGCAAAAACCATCTGCAGGGAAAATTACCATTGACGACGATGTGATTTTTGATGGCAAGGTGACCTTGACGGCAGAGCAGTTACGTCGTAAACGTCAAGATATTGGAATGATTTTCCAGCATTTCAACCTGATGAGCCAAAAAACAGCAGAGGAGAACGTAGCATTTGCCCTTAAACACTCTGGACTCAGCAAGGAAGAAAAGAAGACAAAAGTGGCTAAGTTGCTGGACTTGGTTGGCTTGGCAGATCGTGCTGAAAACTACCCTTCACAACTATCTGGAGGGCAAAACAGCGTGTGGCCATTGCGCGTGCCTTGGCCAATGATCCAAAATCTTGATTTCAGATGAGTCAACTTCTGCCCTTGACCCTAAGACAACCAAGCAGATTTTAGCCTTGTTGCAAGATCTGAACCAAAAATTAGGCTTAACTGTTGTCTTGATTACGCATGAAATGCAGATTGTCAAAGATATTGCTAACCGTGTGGCAGTTATGCAGGATGGGCATTTGATTGAGGAGGGTAGTGTTCTTGAAATCTTCTCAGATCCTAAACAACCTTTGACTCAAGACTTTATCTCAACAGCTACAGGTATTGACGAAGCCATGGTCAAGATTGAGAAGCAAGAAATCGTGCAAAACCTGTCTGAAAATAGTCTCTTAGTGCAACTCGCCACTTTTGAATGAATTGTACAAGCATTACCAGGTGACGGCTAATATTCTCTATGGAAATTGGCAGGTGCTCAAGAAGCCATTCGTCAAGCAGGCGTACAACTAAAAGTATTGAAGGGAGGACAGTAAGATGGAATCATTGATTCAAACCTATTTACCAAATGTTTATAAAATGGGCTGGGCTGGTCAAGCAGGCTGGGGAACAGCCATCTACCTAACTCTTTATATGACAGTTCTTTCCTTCATTATCGGAGGTTTCTTGGGGCTTGTTGCGGGTCTCTTCCTTGTCTTGACAGCGCCAGGTGGTGTCTTGGAAAATAAAGTCGTTTTCTGGATTTTGGATAAAATCACCTCTATTTTCCGTGCGGTTCCATTTATCATTCTCTTGGCAGTCTTGTCACCCTTCTCTCATCTAATCGTAGGAACAAGTATCGGACCAAATGCGGCTATCGTACCCCTATCTTTTGCAGTCTTTGCTTTCTTTGCCCGTCAGGTGCAGGTTGTCTTAGCTGAACTGGATGGCGGTGTCATTGAGGCGGCTCAAGCGAGTGGAGCGACATTCTGGGATATCGTAGGTGTTTACCTATCAGAAGGTCTTCCAGATTTGATCCGTGTGACGACTGTGACCTTGATTTCCCTTGTTGGAGAAACAGCTATGGCTGGTGCGGTCGGAGCTGGTGGTATCGGTAACGTAGCCATCGCTTATGGATTTAACCGCTACAATCACGATGTGACTATCTTGGCAACCATTATTATCATTTTGATTATCTTTGCAATCCAATTCTTGGGAGATTTCTTGACCAAGAGATTAAGTCATAAATAAAAAAGAGCCGTCTGGCTCTTTTTTATTGACTAGATTTTCTGTGCAAACTTTTTACTCAAGGCTTGTCCAATCAAGGCACCCAATAGGGCTCCGATGACTACACTTGCAACAAATAGAAGGATGGTTCCAGGATTTGGCGCAACCATGATACGGTCGATATATTCTTGGGATTTTCCTCTTGCCAGAAGAGTAGCCATATAGGCTTTGGGCGCAATCCACATAAGTAAGATTGGACCAGTTGTGCTAAAGGCAAAGAGTATGAAAGAAAGGAAATTCTTAGTTTGGTCCTTGTATTTTCCGAGGTTAGCTACTGCATCTGCTAGGAGACCACAGATAATTCCAGGAAGGAAGGCACCAGCACCGTGTTTAGTTCCCAAGAAAAAGAGGGCAATGACAAGGCCGATAGTGGTAATGGCTCCAAAGCGCGGAACTTTTGCGACTAGGATCATATAGACGCTACCGCCGACAAGGGCAGTAAAGGCAGGCGCATAAAACATGTTTCCAGTTTGGTCAAAGAGATTGCCCAAAAGGACACCAATCCCCATGCAGAGGAAGTAAAGAACTGCAAAAAGAAGTGTAGTTAAGATAGATTTTTTCATGAATTGTCTCCTGATCATTTTTTCACAATTCTCATTGTACCACGGTTTGATGGGATTGTAAATGGGCACTAGAATTTTTTGAAAACGCTTGAAATATGATATAATAGTTTCATAGTTATTTTTAGGAGGATATCATGGGGAGATTTTTAGACTTTGTCTTTAATCGTTTCCTTCTAGGGATGATTGCGACAGCCTTCTTTTGGTTATTAACCTTGGTGGGAGGGATTATCCTTGGTCTAGCGCCGGCTAGTGCCACCTTGATGAGCTTGTATGCAGAACATGGTTATAGCTTTCGGGAATACAGTTTGAAGGAGGCTTGGTCTCTTTATAAGCAAAATTTTGTTTCAAGCAACCTGATTTTTTATAGCTTTTTAGGAGTGGATTTAGTTTTGGTCTATGGCTTGTATCTCTTGGTGCAATTGCCTCATCAGACTATTATTCATTTGATTGCGACCTTTTTGAATGTTCTAGTAATTGCCCTGATCTTTTTGGCTTATACAGTATCTTTGAAATTACAAGTTTATTTTGACTTGTCTTATCGAAATAGTCTCAAACTATCCTTGATTGGCATTTTTATGAGTCTAGCAGCTGTGGCCAAGGTTCTCCTTGGGACCGTACTACTTGTGGCAATTGGTTACTATATGCCTGCCCTACTTTTCTTTGTAGGAATTGGGATGTGGCATTTCTTTATCAGTGATATGTTGGAACCGGTCTATGAAAGTATCCATGAAAAATTGGCGACAAAATAGAATGAAGCAGTTTTGGCTACATACGCTTCTGAGAACCTACAGTTCAGTTATGATGATTATTATTGCGAGTTTTGCAATCTTACTCTCTTACGCCGACTGGGATTCACGGGAAAAGGAAGCTCAGAGAGTGGCCCAGCGTGTAACTACTCGAACAGTCGAAGAGGTGGAATATTATTATCGCGAGTCAGCCCAGCTAGCACAAGATTTAGTAGCCAATCAAGACCGGATACAAGGGGTTTATAAGTACTTTAGCCTGTCAACTTCTGAATATTTTTATTGGCTGTTGGAGCATCAAGCAGCTTCGTCAACTTCTATTTCTCTGTATGAAAATATCGATGATCTGTATGTTCAGAATGACTATATAACGGGTGTTGCAATCGTCTTGCAGGACTTTAAAGAAGTTTATGTTTCGAGCAGAAATGAGAGAGGTGGTCATTCGGTACTTGCGGAAGGTTTTAAACCAGAGGCCA
Source organism: Streptococcus mitis SK575 (assembly GCF_000257865.1). Classification (GTDB taxonomy): domain Bacteria; phylum Bacillota; class Bacilli; order Lactobacillales; family Streptococcaceae; genus Streptococcus; species Streptococcus mitis_CQ. The sequence continues at coordinate 17,330 of NZ_AICU01000017.1, forward strand.
ATAGTTTTGGAGTGCCTATTTTAGACCCAGCGACGGATCAATCGATAGGGGTTGTTTATATTTCCTTGGATCCAGAAATCTTATACCATGCTGTGGACAATACCCGAGGTCATATCCCGATGGCTGTTACTGTGACATCGCCTTTTGATACGGAGATTTTTCATATTGGTGAGAGGGTCAATAGGGAGCATGAAAACTGGTTTGTCGGTGTGACCTCTCATGGCTATCAGGTTCAGGTGGCAGTTCCTAAAAATTTTGTTTTACAAGGAACGGTGACCAGCTCTGCTTTGATTGTGGGCTTGAGCCTTCTCTTTATTGTCATTCTCTATCTGACTTTGAGGCAGACCTTTGCCAACTATCAAAAGCAGGTAGTGGATTTGGTGGATTCTATTCAAGCTATTGCCCAAGGAGAGGAAGGTCTTCGTATTGACACACTTGAAAAGGATCAGGAATTGCTCCTAATCGCGGAGACGACCAATGATATGTTAGATCGTTTGGAAAAGAATATCCATGATATTTATCAGCTAGAGCTCAGTCAAAAAGATGCCAATATGCGAGCCCTGCAGGCGCAAATCAATCCTCATTTTATGTATAATACGCTGGAATTTTTACGTATGTACGCAGTCATGCAAAGTCAAGATGAGTTGGCAGATATCATTTATGAGTTCAGTAGTCTATTACGTAACAATATTTCTGACGAAAGAGAAACTCTTCTCAAACAGGAATTAGAATTTTGCCGTAAATATAGTTATCTTTGCATGGTTCGCTATCCTAAATCTATTGCCTATGGTTTCAAGATAGACCCAGAGTTAGAGAATATGAAGATTCCTAAGTTTACCTTGCAACCGCTGGTAGAAAATTATTTCGCGCATGGTGTTGACCACAGACGGACAGATAATGTGATTAGCATCAAGGCTCTTAAACAGGATGGTTTTGTGGAAATTTTGGTGGTCGATAATGGTAGAGGAATGTCGGTTGAAAAGCTGGCAAATATCCGAGAAAAATTAAGTCAGAGACATTTTGAACACCAAGCCAGTTACAGTGATCAAAAGCAGTCTATCGGGATTGTCAATGTCCATGAGCGTTTTGTGCTCTATTTTGGGGATCGATATGCTATTACTATAGATTCTGCAGAGCAAGCAGGTGTTCAGTATCGTATTACAATTCAAGATGAGTAGAAAGGGAGAAAATGTATAAAGTATTATTAGTAGATGATGAGTACATGGTGACAGAAGGTCTGAAACGTTTGATTCCCTTTGATAAGTGGGATATGGAGGTCATCGCAACAGCCAGTCATGCCGATGAAGCCCTAGAATATGTTCAGGAAAATCCTGTCGATGTGGTCATTTCCGATGTCAATATGCCCGACAAAACAGGGCTTGATATGATTCGGGAGATGAAAGAAATCTTACCAGATGCAGCCTATATCCTACTTTCGGGTTATCAGGAGTTTGATTATGTAAAAAGAGCAATGAACCTTAGTGTGGTGGACTATCTGGTCAAACCTGTTGATAAGGTAGAGTTGGGAAATCTGCTGGAGAAGATTGCAGGTCAGCTCGGCGAGAGAGGGAAGAAAAGTCAGACACTCAGTCAAGATTTAGATGAGGATGGATTTGTTAGTTATTTAGGGGATAAGGAGAATTGGTGGATAGGTCTATCCAAGGAAAAGCAAGGCTCCTTCACCATTCCCTACTATGTCTTGGGTCAAGATTGGCAGATTTTCATTTCTGACCAACCCCTAGATGGTTTAGTCGTTACTCCCTTTGAAGCTCCTTATCAAGAACACTTTGAACGCTGGAAGCTGAATGCTGAGAAAGCCCTCTTTTACGGCTCTGTAAATCTACAACAGTCTGAGAGTCTCTTTACCTATTACGAACCGATTTATAGGGTTATCATTCAGGGAAATCTCAATCAAATCGTAGAAGAGTTAAATCTCTTGGAGAAGGTGGTTCTTGAAAATACGCCGCGTGTTCCGATTACCAAACAGCTTTTTATCCAGTTTGTCATGGATGTCTTTCATTTGTTTGAACATCTCAAAGCTGATGATTTAACGGATATTGTCAAAACGATTCATGCTATTCAATCCTTTGATGAATTGGTTCCTTATATTAAGGAAACTCTGACCCGCTTTTTTGGGCAATATCGCATGAATGAAAATGTGGTCAGTGTACTGGAAGTTATTGGGCGTGATTATCAGAAAGAACTTTCGCTCAAGGATATCAGTAAGGATCTTTTTATCAATCCTGTCTATCTAGGTCAGTTGATTAAGCGAGAAACCAATTCGACCTTCGCAGAGTTACTAAACAAACAACGCATTAAGGCTGCCCAGCAACTCTTACTTTCAACTAGTGACAGTATCGAAGATATTTGTTATGCTGTTGGTTACAGTAATGTTGGATATTTCTATAAAGTGTTCCGAAAATTGTGCGGAAAATCACCAAAAGCCTACCGAAAACAGGTAGAAACGATACTATAAGACTTGTATTCCCTTACAAAAGGTGCTATAATATAAATAATAATATCAGGAGGTTCTATCATGAAAAAGAAACCGATTTATCTATGGGTCTTGCTAATCTTGTCTGCTCTTATTTCAGCTATGTCTCTGTTTGGAATGTTGAGTCCCTTACCTAGCAAAGAAGTCCTTCGTGCTAAACAGTCACATGTTGCGGGACTTAGTGCCCAGCAATTAGAAGACCAGCTTAATTACAACTATGGAGTAGCAGAAGCGTATCATTCTATTTTTAATATGGCCTTGATTGTGCTATCTGCTATTTTAGTGGTCGTAGCGATTGTCTTCCTTATTCGTAAGAATTTGCAATATGCAAACTATACTTACGTTGGCTATGTTTTGTTAGCTATTATCGGTTCGATTTATGGCTATGTTGGTTTACAGGACGCTGTGCAGTTGGTTCAAGATGAGACCATGCGTTTGACAATGAGTATTGGTTCAAAAGCTGTCAGCATTTTCTATATCGTCATTAATATTCTCTTCCTAGCTCTTGTCTTCTATAAGATGTGGCGACAACAGAAAGCCTTGGCTGAAGAAGAGGAAACAGAAGAAGTTGCTTAAGTATTGACAAAAAAGAGCTATCAAGTTACAATCTTGGTAGTTCTTTTTCGATTAAAAATAAAATCATGGAGGAAAATATGAAGACAATTTCTTTAGTTTATATTAGTTTGAGTGGCAATACTGAGAGTTTTGTGACGCGTTTGAAAGACTATCTCTTGTCCCAGTACGAGGGAATAGAGGTTCAAAAGATTCATATCAAGGATTTGGTCAAGGAAGGTCACGATTTCTATGAAATGGACCACCCTTACGTCGCCTTTCTACCGACCTACCTTGAAGGTGGGAATGGCGTGGATAATGGAGATGTAGAGATTTTGACGACACCAGTGGGGGATTTTATCGCCTATGGTGACAATGCTAGTAAGTGTTTTGGCGTGGTTGGCTCAGGAAATCGTAACTTTAATAACCAATACTGCCTGACAGCCAAGCAATACAGTCAACGTTTTGGTTTCCCTGTCTTGGCTGACTTTGAAATGCGAGGCATGCTGGAAGATATCAAACGTGTCGCAGCGATTATCGCAGATTTGTATGAGTTGGAAAGGGAGAATTAATACTCAATGAAAATCAAAGAGCAAACTAGGAAGCTAGTCGCAGGTTGCTCAAAGCACAGCTTTGAGGTTGCAGATAGAGCTGACGTGGTTTGAAGAGATTTTCGAATAGTATAAAGTTCTTATAAGAGGTGGTTGAAGTTGTTCAACTGTTTTTTGAGTATAAACAGTCTTTGAGAACGTAAAAAAGCATAAGTTCAGGTCTTAAAAACCTTGTTCTTATGCTTTTTATCATAGAAATATTTACTGAATTTTCTCTTGAAATGAAACCTTATACTCAATGAAAATCAAAG